>CAZJZR010000179.1:1175-7101 GCA_964550475.1 uncultured bacterium | reverse complement strand
TGAAGTGCGACTACGGCATGGGAGCCGATATAGCCTGCTCCACCTGTCACCAGAATTGTTTTGGGGGTCTGCATGATCAAGTCTCAGATTGGCCTCTGATTAAATCACTTTAAATCACCGCAATGCAGTCGATCTCGACTTTGACATCCTTGGGTAAACGCGCCACTTGGACGGTGGCACGGGCGGGGGCGGTGTCGGCGTTGAAATAGCGGGCATAGACTTCATTCATTGCCGCGAAGTCTTGCAGGTCTTGTAAGAATACGGTGGTTTTGACGACTTGGGCAAAACTGGCTCCGGCAGCGGCCAAAATTGCGGCCAAGTTGGCCATCACCTGTTCGGTCTGTTTGGCCACATCATCGCCGCCGACCAATTCGCCTGTGGTTGGATTGAGGGGAATTTGTCCGGCCACAAATACCAGTTGCCCAGAGGCCGCGATCGCCTGACTGTAGGGGCCAACGGGATTGGGGGCTTGGTCGGTATAGATAACAGTGTGGGTCATGCCAATCGATGGGAGGTCTATAGAGGGGAGGTCTACACGCTGCAAGGACACGGCATTGCCGTGTCCCTACATCGATTCCTGGGGATGTGATTTTGCTGAATACAAACTTAATCTGGGCGATGGCACTCAGCGTTACTCGGCGTAGGATGCGTTAGGCAACGCCGTAACGGATCAAATTACTAAATTCTCGCCGCATTCTCGCCGCGTTATTCTTCGCCACCTTGGATTTTCAGCAACAGTTTGCCAACACCCAATCCCACCAGGATGAGGACAAAGCACAAAAACGCTGCATTAAAAATTTCGCCGCCCATAATTGCTATTGCTCCAGATGTTTCTCGACGTAATCAAATGTAAAAACAATCTTCACCATTTTATCGGCAAGGGGATCTTCTCACACGCAGAATCAAGCGATCGCCCGATCAATTATGCGATCGCCAGGTTTGCTTGTGATGGTTAGTGGTCTAGGGACTAGTCGAAATCGGGTGGGATGCGTCAAAATCAAACTACAGAACCATTTGCCCGCTTGACCCACGCTGTTTAATCCCACGCTGTTTAATTTTGGAAGTAGCCGCAAGTCCCGATTGGTGTAAATCCAGCAAAAGCTCTACAGACCCAAATAGGGCACCCCCCACTGGGGCTACAAACTCGGCAACCGCTCCGCCCTAGAGTGGATTCTCGATCACTACAACGAAAAGAAACCCAAAGACCTCACGATCGCCAAACTGTTCAACACCTACAAATTCGCCGACTACAAAGAACACCTGATCGACTTCTTACAACGGGTCTGCACCGTCAGCGTCCGCACCATGGAAATCATCCACCAAATGCCCGACACCGTTGACCATTAAGGAGGTTAATGGGAAGGCACAGATCCCACAGTTGATTGGAGCTACTGACAGCATTGACACCCAATCTCACAGCCGAAGGAGAAAATAAATGACCATTGAAGCGGCAATTTTGAAAAATGTAGAAAAGCTACCTGAAACAGTGAAGCAAGCTGTCTTGCTCTACACAGAATTTCTCGCCAGTCAGTATGGCAAAGAGATCATTCAAGAATTGAGTGTTCCCACCCAAAAACGTCGCTCTGGCATCCTGAAAGGGACATTCGTCTTGCCATTACCCAAAGAATTTCATATGCCAATGGAACTTCTTGATGCTGAACAGAAAGCGGCACTCGAAAAAAAGTATGGCTACGGTGGCCTAGCAGGAAAAATCAAGATGTCTGACGATTTTGATGAACCCTTAGAAGATTTAAAGGATTATATGTAACATGGCGTTTCTCCTCGATACTCACGTTGTTCTTTGGCATATATCAAAGCATCCTAATTTAAGTCAAAAAGCTAAACAGATAGTCGATACCAAATCAGATTTGTTTTTTAGTGTGGCAAGTTTCTGGGAGATCGTTATCAAAATTAATCTTGGCAAACTCCAGATTGACTGTTCTTTTGACAGCTTTTTGGATCATGTTGCGGTGATGAATGCTCAAATCATCCCAATTCAGATTGAAAGTCTAAAAATATACTTGGAATTACCTATTTCTCCTGATCATCGAGATCCATTTGATCGCATTTTAGTTGCCCAAGCAATGGATTACTCATTAGATATTGTGAGTCGCGATGAAAAGTTCGATTTTTATCCCATTCAGCGGGTGTGGGAATGAGTTGGGGGACTGGTGGTTGAAACCGCTGCGGCACAGTTAAGCGGCATCGGCATAGCCTACTCTACCGCTCAGGTCATTTCCCACCCTTGGGCAGCACAAATGGGGGAAGCGGGCAATTGAGGTTGAGGGAGATCGCCCACATCAAGTTCACTTCAGAGGCCGTTACCAGCGAATCCAGCATGACTGTATAGGAACAGGCATCCATAAGATCTCGCTTGAGTTTTTGATCAGCCGTCTTCAGGCGATCGAGGGACTGCTTGAGGCCAACTAATTGGCAGGGGGGTGGGGTTTCGGGGATTGTGTCTTGGCTGGCGGTAGGTAGCTTATACGCACCAGAACGGAAAGCATAGGCCACATCCGCTGGTTTGTTGGTTCCGGCATGGGCGATCGCCGCCATCACAACCAAACAGTCTTGCCAAACGTGCTCAGGATTGGCTGAAGTAGCTGCTGTTGTGTCTTGGGAACTGGCCGGTTGTAGCCGTTCCCAGGCCAGTGTGTATAGTGCGAATTCAAATATAGACCATTGGCCATCGGCTTTTGCCAACGCTTGCAGGGTTTTGAGGATGTGTTGGCTGCGATCGCCCCCAACTTGCCGCACAAGTGGCAACAGGCGATCTGCCAAGGGCAAGCGCAATTTCGGCTCTAGTGCTGCCACATCCGGAGCAAGTTGCAATGTGGTCTCCACCACATCCGGTGCGACTTTTCGTAACCCATTTTCTTGCAGAGTGCGGACTTGGGGATTTTGGCCGTCCAGCAACAGCGCGTATAAAACCGCCACCGCCACCGCTTCGTCCTCAATTTGCCGCAGGGATGCTGGCACTTGGGCTAACCACGCGGGGGGGACAGGCTGAGCCGTCCCTTTACCGATGGCTGTGTTGGTGGCCGTTCCACTGTCCACGCTGCCAGCCAAGCCCATGACCAACGACTGGCTACCTATGGCACTCTGTCCAGCACCAGAACTCAGGGGAGACGGGGTGGCCGCGAAGCGTTTGGCGTTGCGTTGCCAGTAAGTCGTTAACCGCTGAATCCGTTGCGCCAGGGGTGGATGGGTGGCAAACCAATCCGACTGGAGAGCCGTACCAAAGAACAGGTGCCCCATCGCTTCCGCCTGGGGGGACGTGACATAGGAGCGATACACGTTGTCTTGAATTTTGCTCAGTGCCCCGGCGAGGCCATCGGGATTGCGGGTAAATTGCACCGCAGAAGCATCGGCCAAAAATTCCCGTTGCCGCGACACCGCACTTTGGATCAGTCGCCCAAAGAACTGCCCAATGATGCCGATCGGCATCAACGCAAATCCCAGATACATAATCGCGTTATTATCCCGATTGCTACCCCGGACATAGCTCAACACTCGTCCAAAGATATAGATGAAGACAATTCCGTGTAATGCGCCAATTAATTGGACATTCAGCCGCATATCCCCATTCAGAATGTGGCTAAATTCATGACCAATTACCCCTTGCAACTCATCTCGATCCAGTTGTTGCAAGCAACCACGGGTAACCCCAATCACGGCATCCTTAGGACTATAACCAGCCGCAAAGGCGTTAATCCCCAATTCGTTATCCAAAATGTAGACAAATGGGGTGGGAATGGTGGCCGCGATCGCCATTTCTTCCACCACATTAATTAATTGATGTTCTGCGGGGGTGGTCGCGGTTTCTGGTAACAACAAACGTCCGCCCAATTCTTGCGCTACTAACGCTCCACCTTGCTTGAGGGCTTGCAGCTTGACAAAACTGGTGCCGCCAATCACCAACAGGGTCGGAATGGTCGCCAGCCAAAAGAGATGCGGTTGCCACCAACCCAATGTTTCTTCATTCAAGGCCAATTGGTTGGTTGGGCTGGCTTGCGGCAGGGGAGAGGGTGCGGGACGGTTGGGCGTGTACCCGCGTTGACCGAATAACCGACTGTTGCGGCGGACTTGGTAATTGGGTTGGGTAGGGATCGGTTCAGGGATTGCGGTGGGATGCAAATAGCGGTTGATCTGTTTCGTCGCTCGGTTGAAGCCCATTGCCCACGAAGTTACCAACAATGCCATGTAGATGGACAAGATGATGCAGGCGATCGCTAAACCATATAACCCCACCAATTTGCGCGTCATCTGCCGCGCCTGATCCTGATGCTCAAAAAAGGTCATGGTTGGTTATCCTTGCTGATGCCAAATCCTAAAACGAGACCTTGGGAGCTTGCCTCACCTCTGGAGCCACATCTTCCAGCAAATCCGCCGATTGGAAAGCAAATTGGTTGGCGATCAAGTTATTGGGGAACACCTCTCGCTGGGTGTTGTACAGGGTAACCGCATCGTTGAAGGCTTGTCGCGCAAAGGCCACCCGATTTTCCGTCGAGGTGAGTTCCTCCATCAGAGTTCCCATGGTTTGGTTTGCTTTCAAGTCTGGATAGGCTTCTGCCACCACCAGTAACCGTTCCAACGCGCCCGACAAGGCAATGTCGGCTTGGCCTAACTGTTGCATCGCTTGGGGATCACCAGGGTTCTGGGCGGCGCGACTTTTGGCAGTCATGGCTTGATTGCGGCAGCGAATCACCGCTTCCAAGGTTTCCCGCTCATGGCTCATGTACCCTTTGGCGGTTTCCACCAAATTGGGGATCAGGTCATACCGTCGTTGCAATTGCACATCAATCTGTTTATAGGCATTTTTGTAGCGATTGCGGAGGGTGACTAAGCTGTTGTAGGCATTAATTGCGATCGCGCCCACAATTCCCATCAACATCAGAATGAAAATAATCGCGCCCATTCAAGTCTTCCCATCACTGTGATTGTCTACGGTATTGCCTACAAAAATGGCATTGTCGTTGGCACCTACTATACTCAACCCAATCGCTAAATCAAGGATTTATTACAACTTGTAAATGGCATCGAAACCGGCATCGTAACAGCCTGCTGGAAACAAGTTGATATCCTCCGAACAAGGGGCTTCAGCCCCTTGCCTGTCCCTCATAATTGTGGAAAGAGCTATAAAAATGCTGGACTCTTTCCCCTTGGCTCCTGTGCTTGCTCATGAATATCCCTTCAAGGTGTGGCATAATCCTCTGATTAATGTCTTTTATGGCTTGCTACTCCGCTTTGACGCAATCTACAAGCCTTGTAACACGAGCATTTGCTCTTGACAGGTTACGGGTGGCAAAAACCCTCGTGACACCAACAATTTTGGCAGCACAAGTATTTGTACTTTTCTAGCTGGAAACAACAATTTTCAGCAAAAGTGCCAAAGGAGATCTGTAAAAACCGACTAGTGCAGCATCACAGCTAGTTTTCAGGGTAAATTCTTCCGGAATTTACCCTAAAACGGAAAGTTGACAGAGTACCAGATCAAAATCGATTACGTTTACGTATTGGTGAGATTCTATAGCCAGCGACAAATAGAGATGACTACGAATACCAGTATCAAATTCACGATCGCTTTCAATGACCCAGATCTAGATGCAGAGGATTGGGACGCTCAGGCGCAAACGCTGATGGCTGAGTTAAAGCAAATGGATGAAGTGGATGCCGTTGATCGGGTGCTTGATCCCAATCCACCAGAGGGTAACAAGGCACTGGGTGGCTTTTTGGTTGGTTTGCTGATGGCTGAGGTGAATGTCGCCAATGCTCAAAAGTTGATGGGGTTTCTGGGCGATCGCCTGGGTGGTAAACCGATTGAGCTGTCAGTCGAAGCGAACGGCAAAAAGTTAACTGTGAAAGCGCACAGTCGAGAAGAACTGGAAGCAGCAATTAAAGCGGCTCAAGACTTTGTAGCGGCATA
>CAZJZR010000179.1:0-1075 GCA_964550475.1 uncultured bacterium | reverse complement strand
AATGGCAAAAGTTGCATTATTGATTGGGGTGAGTGAGTATAAACCGGGCTTGAACCCACTACCTGCGGCAGTTAAAGATGTGGCGGCCTTACAACGAGTGCTTGAAGATGCTGAAATAGGCGGATTTGATGAAGTCAAGGTTTTGAATAACCCTGATCCGCAAACCATGCAGTACGAGATCGAAACATTATTTACAAAGCGGGGTAAAGATGATTTAGCCGTTTTGTTTTTCTCCGGTCATGGCATCAAGGACGACAGCAATAATTTATACTTCGCAACTGCAATAACTGAGAAAAACTCCAAAGGCAATCTGATTCGTTCGACAGCCGTTCCGGCTCGGTTTGTCCACGAAGTCATGAATAATTGCCGTGCCAAGCGTCAAGCGATTATTTTGGATTGTTGCTTCAGTGGGGCATTTGATCCGTCGTTGCAATCGAAAGATGATGGTTCAGTGGACCTAGAAGGACAATTTGGTGCCGAAGGAAGAGTGGTCTTAACGTCGTCTAGCTCTACGCAATACTCGTTTGAGCAGCAAGGTTCAGAATTATCGCTTTACACTCGCTATCTGGTTGAAGGGATTGAGACTGGGGCGGGCGATCGCGATGAAGACGGCAGAATTTCCATTCGTGAATTGCATGACTACGCCACCAGTAGAGTGCAGGAAACCGCTCCTAGCATGACCCCAAAACTAATCACGCTCAAAGATATGGGGTTTGAGATTGTAGTTGCGAAGACAAAGGTTACCGATCCCAAGCTACGATATCGCCGACAAGTGGAGCGATACAGCAGTCGCGGCAGCATTTCGGCGATCGGACGCACGATTTTAGACCAGCTTCAAGCTCAGTTAGAGCTATCTCCAGAAAGTGCCGGAGAAATTGAGGCTGAAGTGCTTCGCCCCTATCAAAACCGTCTAGAAAATTTGCAGCGATATCGGCAGTTATTTTCAGAGGCAGTTGAGCAGGAATATCCCTTAAGTAATAATGCTCGATCTGAATTAGACGACTTGAGAGAAGTCTTGGGACTTAGACAGCAAGATATAGACTCGATTGAACAAGAGATTCTGGTTCAAAGAGTT
>CAZJZR010000178.1:6050-7105 GCA_964550475.1 uncultured bacterium | reverse complement strand
AGTCGAGTGAAGACTTGGAAATGGCCGATGTGGATATTGGCGATATTTTGCTGTCGATTTCGCGGCGAGTCAGCCAAAGTTTAGAACAGCTTAAGTTGGCCGAACCCAAAGGCTTGAGGGATTTGTTGCAAGGCGCGGCCAAGCTCTTGCAAACCGAAATTGAACTGTCGGGTGAAGCCCAGTTGCCCGGTGTGGGCAAGGTGACTGCGAGTACCGAAGGCAAATTTTCGGTGGAAGCGGGTGTGCCGGGGTTAGGGCAAGTTTCCGCCAGTAGTGAGCAGGGGTTTTCCTTGGCATTGGGGATTGGCAAAATTACGGCCAAGGCGAAAACGGATTCGGCTTTACGGGAAAAGCTGAACCAGTTTTTAGGCCCCCAAAAAACCAAGTTGTTGGATGCGATTAACCAGGAGTTGATCGAACCCGCGATCGCCGAACTGAAGCGCAAGGGCAAGAAAGGCTTGGTGGTGATTGTCGATAACCTGGATCGGATCGACAACCGCCCCAAACCGTTTGGTCGCCCGCAACAGGAATATTTGTTCATTGACCAGAGCGACTTTTTAACCAAGTTGCGCTGCCACTTGGTCTACACCATGCCGCTGGCGTTGAAATTCTCCAACGACTACGGCAACCTGACCCAACGGTATGAAGAACCGAAGGTGCTGCCGATGGTGCCAATCCAGTACCGCGATGGTAGCGAATGCACCGAAGGGATCAAGCTGCTGAAGCAGATGGTGTTGGCGCGAGCCTTCCCCGATCTGTCGGAGGGCGATCGCCTAAATCGCCTGACCGAACTGTTTGACAGCCCCGATAGTTTAGATCGCCTCTGTCGCGTCAGTGGCGGCCATGTGCGCGACCTGTTGCGGTTGCTGAATGACTGGGTGAAAAAAGGTCGCCAACTGCCCCTGAGTGGACAAGTGTTGGAAGACGTGATCCGCTCCCGTCGTAACGAAATGACCCTGCCAATTTCCTCAGAAGAGTGGGAAATGCTGCGGCAAGTGAAGGAACGCAAAAAAGTCAGCGGCGACAAGGACTACCAAACTCTGATCCGCAGTCGG
>CAZJZR010000178.1:4988-6004 GCA_964550475.1 uncultured bacterium | reverse complement strand
AACGTAAAAAAGTCAGCGGCGACAAGGACTACCAAACCCTGATCCGCAGTCGGTTGGTGTTTGAGTACCGCGATCGCACCGACTCCTGGTTCGACATCAACCCGATTCTGGCCGATGCCCCAGAAATGAATGGCAATTAAAGGGAGGGTAATGGGTAACTGGTGATTGGTAATGGGTCATTGGAAAACAAACCCATTATCGATTACCCATTACCCATTAACAATTTCCATCACATACAAACATACCCGCCATCGACTTTCACCACCCGTTTGCCGCGACAGGAGGGGTCATCCGCTCCGGGGACTGGACTGGCGGCTGGGGCAACGACGGGCTGGGAACCGGTTGCAGGAGCCGATGGCTTGTTGGCCGCAGATGGTGCTCCAGCAGGTGTTGCCGCCGCGCCACCAACTTGGAACGAATTCATAAATCGGCCAATATTGGCGTTCAAAGCTTTTGCTTGGTTCGGTGGATAGACCATTCCCACCTGATACATCCGTCTTCCACCCACATAAATTCTCACCCGCAGAATCGCTTTTTTGCCGGGAGCTTCCAGCACCATTTCCCGCCCCATCATGCCATTCAGGTTCAACTGCTGCTGACTAATAAATTTGCCCTGCTGCTCATTCAAATTAATGTTGATGGCCGAGGCCATTAAGTTGAATAGCTGTTCTGAATCGATCGACGACAAATCCACGGGAAAGTCGGCGTAGGAGGCAAAGTAGCCTACCCGTCCTTGCTCGGCACCATAAACATAAATGGTGATCGGGCCGGATGCCGTGCTGCGGGTTTGCTTAACTTCCTTGGGTTTGCTCGGCATCATAACCGTAAATGCCCCACCCGCTGACGAAAATCGTTGCCACGTCTGGGCGGCTTGAACCAGGGCAGGCGAGACGAGCGGCTGGAGGATGGGGATACTGCTGGCCAACAGGGTGGCGATCGCAACGCTGGGGATGGCGGTAACAGTGCTGATCTCGGCCAAGGCCCTGGTCAACGACCGGACGATCCGCGAGGTGCTG
>CAZJZR010000178.1:0-4978 GCA_964550475.1 uncultured bacterium | reverse complement strand
CGATTCATGAGGGCGGGGGGGGAGACAGGAGAATAGATGCGGAATCGAAACGGGCTAATTGTTAATTGTTAATTGCTCATTGGCTGGCTAATTGGTGAATTGAGGCGCACAGCACGGTCAAAACCATCAAACAAAATCTGCTGCCACGCCACAGTTCAGCCATTGCGACTCTATCTTAGACTGTCTGATTCGGGTTGTAAGGATTTATGAGGTAATCTTAACCACCAGCACGGAGCAGGGGGCATCGGTTACCACCTGACTGCTGACAGACCCCTGGAGAATTCGGTTCATCCCCGTGAGACCCCGACTACCAATCACAATCAAATCGGCGTGGTAAATATTTGCTAACCGAATAATTTCCTCAGCCGGATCGCCCATGACAATTTCCAACTCACTTTTGCAGGGGAGTTGGGCGCGATAGGCTTCTAACTGACCTTCGATGTGGCGGTACGGTGTTTCTGTAGCGACATGGGGGCGATCGGCGGCTTCGTCTACGGTGCCTTCTGGGATCATCACATGGCAGAGAATGATCCGCCCCTCTGGGGAAATGTCCAACCAATCCAAGGTTTTTGTGACTTGATCAGACAAGTAACCACCCGTGGCGGCATCACTGCCATTGTCTAGCGCAACCAAAATCGTCTTCAGCACTGACTTCATCTCCCTCTAGGATAGATTCAGTAGATCTCAACCTTGGACATTGCTGGTAGGTTTGAGGCTTGTGGTCGCAGCGCGATCGCTGCGACCACAAGCTTTTCGAGCTACTGAGATTGCCCGCTTTAGGCTTCTGGATTTCCGGACATCCGCAACCTGACGGAATCGGCATGGGAGGGAAGTCCTTCGGTTTCCGCCAGCACTTCGATGGACTTGGCCACCTTTTGCAGTGCAGTGGGGGAATACTGAATAATACTAGAAGACTTCATGAATGTTTCAACCCCTAGGGCAGAGGCATACCGGGCTGCGCCAGAGGTGGGCAGGGTGTGGTTGGGGCCTGCCAGGTAGTCACCAACGGCTTCGGGGGTGGAGCAACCGAGGAAAATGGCACCCGCATGGCGAATTTTGGGCAGCAAATCCCACGGTTCAGCCACTTCCAATTCCAAGTGCTCTGGGGCAAATTCATTGGACAGTTTGGCCGCATCCTCCAGACTTTCCACCACAATCACCACCCCGTAATGGGCGATCGCCTTTTCCGTCAGCACCCGACGCGGATGGTTTTCCAACTGCCGATCCACTTCAACGGCGACCTGTTTTGCCAAGGCCATGTCGGTGGTTAACAGGATAGCGGCAGCGAGGGGGTCGTGTTCCGCTTGGGCTAACAAATCAGCGGCGACGTGGATGGGATTGGCCACGGAGTCGGCAATAATCAGCACTTCCGACGGCCCCGCCAGCGAATCAATCCCGACGGTGCCATAGACCAGTTTTTTCGCTAGGGTGACGTAAATATTTCCTGGCCCCGTGATCACGTCTACTTTTGGGATGGTTTCGGTGCCGTAGGCCAGAGCCGCGATCGCCTGCGCCCCACCCGTCCGATAAATTTCCTTCACTCCCGCTTCCTGCGCCGCCACCAGCACGGCAGGGTTCAAGGCTTTGGTTAATTTCGCTGGCGTGACCATGACAATCCGAGGCACTCCGGCAATTTTGGCCGGAATGGCATTCATCAGCACGCTGCTAGGGTAGGCGGCTTGCCCCCCAGGGATGTAAATTCCCGCCGCATCAACCGGGGTGTAGCGTTTGCCCAACACCACATCATGGTCAGCAAACTGCACCCAACTCTGGGGCATCCGTTGACGGTGAAAGGCTTCGATTTGTTTACAGGCGAGCTGAATTGCGTCCAGCAATTCCTTCGGTACTTGATGGTACGCCGCTTCCATTTCGGAACCGCTGACCCGCAGTTCCTCGGCGGTGATGGTAAGTTGATCAAATTCTTCGGCGTAGTCTAGGACGGCGCGATCGCCTTGGCGTTTGACCGCTTGTAAAACCTCCCGGACGGTCGCTTCCTTATGCATGACCTGATCATCATTGTGAATGCGGTCACAAATCCGACGCAATTCCGCTTGGGCATCAGACCACTGAGTGATGATTCGCAGCATGGAGTCCGAGTCTCGATTTTGGGGAGAAGGCGGCCTGAGAGAACGTGCGTTGCCGCAGATTCCGAGAGTAAGTCCCAGAAGCGCGATCGCCGACGTTCCGCATCATGACATTCAAAAAGATAGCGTTCAAACTTCGCTTTCACTATGGTAGCGTAACCTGGATAGACAGGCAGGCAATCCGGGCAGGATGTTCGGATCAATTTGCCGTGGTTTTGCAGGACTTTTGTAGGACGATGGTTGAAACATCCCAGCCCAATTGCCTAGCACTATCGCAGTCGGTCGTGGAAGATTGAAGAGTGCCCCATTGCGGCATCAATTAGGGTTAGGATACTGGATAGACAGACGTTCCATCCCTCAGTGCAGGCATTCCCTGTGGGTGGGGGCGGCGGGGGTGATGCCTCTGGAACGCCAAGAGTACAGTTTGGGAGTACGACTTTGCAGCACGCGGGGATTGCAATTATAGGGAGCGGTTCGGCAGTCCCGACCACCACTCTAACCAACGCCCATCTCAGTCAGATGGTAGATACCTCCGACGAATGGATCAGCGAACGCACAGGGATTCAACAACGGCAGCTCAGCAATGGGCAGGATTCATTAACCGGATTGGCCGCCAAAGCAGCGGCTGAGGCGATCGCCATGGCCGGACTCCAGCCCACCGATATTGATCTGATCATTTTGGCCACCTCCACCGCCGATGATCTGTTTGGCAGTGCCAGTTCCGTCCAAGCCGCCTTGGGAGCGACCCGTGCCGTGGCCTTTGATCTGACGGCAGCGTGTTCGGGGTTTGTGTTTGGTTTGGTAACAGCGGCGCAGTTTCTCCGCACCGGAGCCTATCGCACCGCCGTGTTGATTGGCGGTGATGTGCTGTCCCGCTGGGTGGATTGGAGCGATCGCCGCACCTGTATCTTATTTGGCGATGGCGCAGGGGCAGTGGTGATGCAAGCCAACCCGACCGATCACCTCTTGGGCTTTGAACTGCATAGTGACGGTTCCCAAAGTTCCTCCCTCACCTTGGGCTATGGTGGCGAGGATAAACAATTGTTAGACGGGATCGCCGTCAACCAAGGCACCTATCAACCCATTTTTATGAATGGGCAAGAGGTGTATCGCTTTGCGGTGCGGCGAGTGCCGGAGGTGATAGAAAAAGCTCTGTTCCGGGCTAATCTGACCGTCGATCAAGTCGATTGGCTGCTACTGCACCAAGCCAATCAACGGATCATGGCAGCGGTGGCCGATCGCCTCCATATCCCTAGCCACAAGGTGATCAGTAATGTCGCTCACCACGGCAACACCTCGGCAGCTTCCATTCCCCTGGCATTGGATGAGTATGTCCGTCAAGGTAAAGTGCAGGTAGGAGATGTGATCGCCGCCTCTGGGTTTGGGGCTGGGTTAACCTGGGGCAGTGCCATTTTCCGTTGGGGAAAGTAAAGAAATTTTACGCATTCTTAGTTCTCAGCCTGCTCTCATTTGCTCAAAAAGCGATTCTGCCTATAATGCCATCAATGTTAGATTTGGCATTGCAGTTAGATTTGGCATTGCATGATTAGGGTTTGTGTTCAGAATTGACTGAGAGCGAATGAGCAAGCCAACGATAATTAATTAGCGAATAATTATGCGAATGATTATTTAGTCTTACCTGATCCCGATCACAGCGGGTAGACAATCTGGTGCAGGTTCACGGAATCATGCTCCCAGTAATCAGTGATGCTGCGAGGGTGTATCCCACTTCAGATGGTGTAGTGCTAGAAACCCGGGGTGTTGCTGGATAGCAGGATGAATTGAAACGAAGTTTCAATTCATCCAACTTTTAGCTCATCCCTAAATTCAGCAACGCCAAACCCGGTTGCTTGAAGAAATCGGGTTTCTCGGTATAGCCGCTTGCGGTGGAGTGGGCTATGCCCACTCCACTCAAACCCTTAACTAATAGTGTCTTGGGCGATTTGGCTGTACCTCATAAATATGGGAATTGCTATAATCTACATCCGGGATGCACTTTGCTGCGATCGCGGTGCTTGGTTAAGACTGCATGATCAACTGTTTAATTGACTGATTTAAATGACCGATTTAGTTGACTGATTAGTTAACTGATTAGTTAACTGATCTGTGAATTGATCGCCCCTGCGAATTAACAGGTTTAGGCAATTCACAGAATGCAGTAATTCGGGGAATGCTTTCAGCCGGAGATGAAGTTAAACGAAACGAGCTTGGCCTGGGTAGCCTCAGTTGCGTTTCATCCCGCTGTGCAGAAACCGGACAATTTGGGAGTGACTCTACTGGGTTCCGGGCTGATTTGCTTCTCCTCACACATTAGGAGTCGGTTCCTGTGGAAAAATCAATGTCAGGTGTGAATCAATCTGCAAATGGCTGGTCAGATGAGGGGTATACGGATGATGCGAATTGGTATGAGCGCGGCGATACCCTGGCCAACTTAGGTCAATACGAAGCCGCCTTAGCGCAGTTCGACCAAGCGATCGCCCATAACCCCAGCTACCACGAAGCTTGGGTATTTCGGGCTGTGGTGTTAATTCACTTACAAGATTATCGAGAAGCGTTGGCTAGTTGTGAGCAGGCGATCGCCCTTCACCCGACCAACTACGAAGCCTGGTTGTTTCGGGGTGCTGCGCTCAATTATCTCAACCGTTACAAAGAGTCCTACGCCAGCTACAACCGTGCCCTAGAACTCAGCGCGACCCATGTGCCGAGTCCAGCCATGGTCGTCTGGGAAGGCTATATGCCCTCCCATTAATTTCAAATTGAATGGGCTAGGAGATTGGCCAGATCCATCTCCCTTAGGGACGTGCGGAAAAATCATATCCCCGTCATGGGGTAGGGACATGGCATTGTGTCATCGGCTGTATAGTTAACCCCCTAACGTCGCCCATTAGTCATAC
>CAZJZR010000177.1:0-7127 GCA_964550475.1 uncultured bacterium | reverse complement strand
CGGGTTCTTCGGCCAGAAATTGCTGTTGCTGGTATTGCTGGCGCAGTTCGGTTAACTGGGCTCCCAGTTGTTGCAGTTCTTTCTTCAGGTGATGCCGTTCCACCTTGAGATTGCTGACTTCTTGGGTGAGTTTGTCCTTTTGCTGCCGTTGTTCGTTAATTTGCATTTGCAGCCGCCCTACCTCTTCGGTCAGTTCGTCGGGGTTGTCGGTATGGCGGGAGCGGCGCAAGCGGACGGTGTTGGATTCGCCATCCGTTTCCAGCAATTCTTCTAACTCTTGCAACTCCTGTTGCCGTTGTTGGATTTGGTCGTTAATTTGCTGATATCTCTGATAATCGGTTTCGTAGTCCCGTTGCAAGGCGTAGCGTTGTTCCGCGATCGCAGTTAGTTGGCGGGTCAGGTCATCCTTTTGCTGCCACTTTTCCCGAATTTGGATTTGCAGTTGCCCCAGTTCTACCCGCAACGCGCTCAATTCCTGCTCATCCTGCTCCAATTCGTCGGTCAATAGGGTCACCGACTCCATCAATCCCTGCCGCCGCTTGGCAAAATGCCGCACCTGCTGCTTCCGACTCGTATCCAACGCCAATACGCCCAAAAAACCGGCTGGCAGCGCGATCGCGCCACTCAACAATGCTTTCACCGGGTCTTGATCCACTAGGAAAAAGAACAGGATGACGCTGAGCAGGAACGTGACACAGCCGAATAGGAGGAAATGTCTGGCCATGGTCGGCAAAGCAGAAAGGGGAGACGACAGCGGAATGGTGAATGGTGCTGATGTACTGATGACTACACGTTATTCTCGCTTACTACACCCCAAAATACCACCCACTTCCCCGCATCGGCGATCGCTGGGTCACAGGAATAGAATTTTCATGTCCATAACTGGAAATTACTAACCGTTCAGGCGTTGCTGAATTTAGGGATGAGCTAAGAGACTGAAGTTTCAACCCATTTTAGGTAGCCGTCAAATCCCCATCCATGACGGTGTTGCAGAATGCGATATTCTTTGGTCACTCAGCTAATGGTGCACTTCAGATTTGAATGGGCATTTCTGGAATGATAGGGCGATCGCGGGTCATGGGGCTGGAAATACGATGATCACAGGCAGTCATAATGGTATTAGCCATCAAAATGTATTAGCCATCAAAATGTATTAGCCATCAAATTGTTGTCTAGCTCAACAGACGGTGGCTATCTAGCAAACCAGTGGCTCCGACCGCAGCAACATACATCTACGGTAAAGTATCTCCTAAGCCTGATTCCCAGACCCCAACTCCCCATCGCCCATGTCCGACCATCCCAGCAATCCAGCGTCCACTATTTTTCGCACCGCAGTCCAACGCCAAGAATTTTTAATTACGGCAGAAATTACGCCGCCCAAGGGGTCTGATCCGACTCGGATGTTGGAAATGGGGCGATTACTGAAGGGGCGAGTCCATGCGGTGAACATTACCGATGGCAGTCGAGCTGTGTTGCGGATGTCGTCTTTAGTGGCGGCCTTGTTGCTGAAGCAGGACGGGATCGAGCCAATTTGTCAGATTACCTGCCGCGATCGCAACCGCATCGCCTTGCAATCGGATTTGATGGGAGCCAGTGCGTTGGGGTTGAATAACATTTTGGCCTTAACGGGAGATCCGGTGAAAGCCGGGGATCATCCCGATGCCCGCAGTGTGTTTGACCTGGAATCGGTACGGTTGTTACAACTGATCCAAAAACTCAACTTTGGCTTGGATGCCAACGATAAACCACTCACCGATGGCGCGTTGGACTTGTTCCCAGGGGCAGCGGTTGATCCCCAGTTACCGAGTTGGTCGAGCCTCCAGCAACGGTATGAACGCAAGGTTGAGGCGGGAGCGCAATTTTTTCAAAGTCAACTGATCTCCGATTTTGAGCGGTTACAGAAATTTATGGATCAGGTGGCCAACGGGTTTGGTAAACCGCTATTGGCCGGAATCTTTCTGCTGAAATCCGCCAAGAATGCCGAGTTTCTCAACCGTTGTGTGCCGGGAGTGCAGATTCCCCAAGCGACCATTGATCGCTTAGCGGCGGCACGGGATCCGCTGAAGGAAGGGGTGGCGATCGCGGCTGAACAAGTACGCTTGGCGCGGGATCTGTGTCAGGGGGTACACTTGATGGCGATTAAGCGAGAAGATCTGATTCCGAAAATCTTGGATCAAGCGGGGATTCCACCAATTCAAGTGTGAATGTTCAAGGATTAATGCTCAAAGATGAATGCCCCAGAACTTGAACGAAGCGGAATTTGCCGAAGTTGCGACCTTGATGATGAAAACTACCACTGAATCATGGCATAATTCAACAAGCTAATTTTTTTGCTCCAGATTTTGCACCGAATCCGGCTTCGCCTCCGGATTTACGCCACCCGAACAGGGACGCACCACCAGCAAAATCATCAACTGAAAAAAAAGGTTGACATTGGTACCGCGATTAGCTAACTTAATAAATGCCGAGCTTGAGTAATGCACTGAAGCAAAGCAACCGGAGCCTATGCCCCCATCGTCTAGAGGCCTAGGACACCTCCCTTTCACGGAGGCGACGGGGATTCGAATTCCCCTGGGGGTATTCTAAACTTGATCAATTAATTACCCTTATGCTGTCGTTGATGGCGTAGGGGTTTTGTCTGTGTAGAGAATTTATGCAGGGAGCGAGGGGATATGGCATTTGAGCAAGCAAAACGGGTAAATGGCATAGAAAAATCAATCCCTGACTCAACTGTCCCCGTCCCCACCAACCTCGCTTCAACCGAACTTGCTTCAACCGAACTTGCTCCAGCCGAACAGCCCCCAATTGAGGTGGACGAGGATCGTCGCCTTTCCAGTTACGACTATGACCTACCCAGCCGCTTAATTGCCCAAAATCCCGTCACACCCCGTGACAGCTCCCGCTTATTGGTGGTTAGTTCGGTGACTGAACATCAACACCGGATTTTTCGTGATTTGCCCGAACTGCTCCGCCCTGGCGATCTCTTGGTGGTCAACAATACTAAGGTGATCCCAGCGCGATTGTACGGCCAAAAGCTGGTGGAATCATCGATGGGCGATCGCGCGGCGGGCACTGACAACGCAACCGATGGGGCCACAGTGGAGGTGTTGCTGTTGGAAGAACAGGCCGCCAATCGTTGGTTAGCCTTGGTCAAACCGGGAAAACGCCTGAAACCGGGAGCGATGATTCGGTTCGAGCCAGAGGTGGCGGCAGACCAACCCCAAATCGTCCTCACCGCTACGGTCGTCGGCATCGATCCGCCCACCGGAGGCCGAATTATTGAATTCCATCTGCCTCCAGACCAATCCTTACTGGCGGTGTTGTCCAGCATTGGCCATGTCCCCTTGCCGCCCTATATCACAGAGAGCCAAGCTGCTCCCGATCAATACCAAACCGTCTACGCCTCCCAACCGGGAGCCGTAGCCGCTCCCACCGCCGGACTCCACTTCACCCCCGAATTACTGGATCGGTTGGACAGTATGGGAATCAGACGGGTTGAAATTACCCTGCATGTGGGTGTGGGTACATTCCGTCCGGTGGAAGTGGACGATGTAACCACCCACACCATGCACGGCGAATGGATTGAAGTGTTGCCCTCGGTCGTGGAGGCGATCCAGCAGACCAAGGCAGCAGGGGGACGGGTGATTGCGGTGGGGACAACGGTGGTGCGATCGCTGGAAGCAGCGGCGCAACTCAGTCCCACAGGGCTGATCCAACCCTATCGCGGCAAAACCGAGTTATTTATCTATCCCGGTTATCAGTGGCGAGTGGTGGATGGCCTGATCACCAATTTCCATTTGCCCAAGTCCACGTTACTCATGCTCGTCAGTGCCCTGATTGGACGGCAGCGACTGCTGGCCTTATATGAAGAGGCGGTGCGGCAACACTATCGGTTTTATTCCTTTGGGGATGCCATGCTGATCCTGCCCGACGCACGGATCAATTGAGCAACTGGGCTTACAGGGACTGCGCTTACAGACTCCCAGCCCTATAGGCTCTACCCCTCCGTGCTACTCCGCACCAACACCACCGTACAACGGCTGCGGCGGGCGATCTCCTCTGGAATGTTGCCTTGGATAGCCTGTTGCAGCAACCCTTGGCGACTGGCACCCAGCATAATCACATCACACTGATCCTTGTCGGCTAAATCGACGATCGCATCGGGTACGGACGGCGCGCAGACGGGTAAGCCGGACACCGGATTGGCAATTTTTTGGCTGAGGTTTTGGACATTTTTTTCTAACAAATCCAGATTGGGCAAGTCCTCCGATGGCGGAAACACCTGACAGAGCTTAACTTCCGCGTTTTGTCCCATATCCAGCAACCCTGGTAACAGTTGTAAGGCGCGTTGGGCATTGGGGCCACCGCTGATCGGGATCAGCCAACGGTTGAAGGTTGGTGGGGCGATAGTGGGGGGTGGGGAGTCGAGGTCGTCATACAACTCGCTGAGGTACGACAGCGGCGATCGCTCAAACAAGGATGGCGGTTGGCTCAACTCCCCAAACTTCGCCAGCATCACATCACAGGGAGCCTGGCGAATCAACGTATCCACCACATCGCCAAACACCCGCCCTGGTGTAGACGTGCTGCCCTTCCAACCCATGACTAAGAGGTCAATGTGGCGATCGCTAATCGCTTCAATAATCGCCTGCGCCACATCATGGGCGGCACGGATTTGCGTATGTACGCGGATGCCGTCTTGCTTGCCCAAGCGCACCGCTTTTTGCAACAACCGCCGACTCAGCGTGGTGGAAATTTCGGCCTCATCGGGCGGTTGGTGGCGAGGTACCAGGACAATTTGCAGACACTCCAGTTCGTACTGGCGATCGCGGGCAATGGCGAAGGCAAAGGCCAACAACAGCGGCGCGGTTTGCGGATTGCCCAACGGCACCAACAATCGGCCTTTGCCAATGGCAGGGGCGCGGGTTTGGTAGACCACGTAGGACGGTTGGGGGCGGGGGCCGAGGGGAGCCGACTCTCCGGTAATCCGGTCGGATTCGGCGCGGATAATGTCAGCCCGGGTGATGATCCCCACCAACTTGCGGCCATCGGTCACGGGTAGGCGGCTGAGTTGGTAACGGTTGAGCAAATACAGCACATGGGGCAGGGAATGCACCGGAGCCACGGTGATGGGTTGCGGGGTCATCACCTGTTTGAGCGGCGTGTCAGATTGCACGCTTAACCGTTGCTCTGCCAAGTCGGTTTCGGTGATGATCCCCACCAGTTTGCCGCCATCCACCACCGGAAAGCCGCGATGGTGCGATCGGGCGAAGGCTTGCACCACTTCGGCAAAGGGCAGGTCACTGGGTAAGGTTTCCACCCGCGACTGCATCACATCAGCAGCGGTGAGGGTCGCCCAGGACTTGGTCATTGGGGCTTCTGGTTCCAATTGGAAGCCATTCCACTTCAGTAAATGGTCGTACAGCGATCCGGGACTGACCCGCTCGGCGACAAAATAGGCCACCACCGAAACAATCATCAACGGCAAGACCAGATTGAAGTTGGTGGTCATTTCAAAGATGATCACGATCGCCGTAATTGGGGTGCGGGTGACGGCACTAAAAAACGCCCCCATCCCGGCCAAGGTATAGGTCAAGGGCAATCCCTGCCCCATCACCGTGACTTCCAGCCCCCCGATTAACTGCCCCAAGGAGGCACCCAAAATCAGTGAGGGCGCGAACAAGCCACCCGGTGCGCCGGAGCCGTAGGCCAACAGGACGAGGGTGAATTGGGAGATGAAAGCGATCGCCATCACATCCCAACTGGCAGACCCGGAGGTTACCAGAGATCGCACACTGGCATTGTCGCGAAACACCAGCGGCAAATTCGCCACCACCAACCCCGTCACCAAACCAGCCACCCCCACCCGCAACGGCAAACCCCAGCGCATCCAGCGGCGGTTGATGCTCAGGCCGCTAATAATCCCTTTGATAAACAATGGCCCCAGCAGTCCCGCCAGTAACCCCAGCAGCAAGTAAAAGGGGATTTCTTGGGCTGAAAATAACGTGGCACTGGGGGAAATTTTCAGATTAAACCCCTGACCGCCCAGCAACCGCGATACAACCGAGGCGATGAAGGAGGCTAGGATGGCCGTGCCCAAGGTAAAGCCAGACACATCCCGTAGCAACTCTTCCACCACAAACAGCACGCTGGCGATGGGGGTGCCGAAGGAGGCGGCGAGTCCGGCTCCAGCTCCAGCGGCGATTAACTGTCGGCGATGATCGGGGGAGGTGGGGAACCAACGGCTTAACTGCGCCGCCAATGCTGCCCCCACTTGGATGATCGGGCCTTCCCGTCCCAGCGGCAGTCCTGCGCCCAAGGCGAGGATACCACTGAGCAACTTCACCGCCGCCACCCGAATGTCCAGTGCAATGGGGGCACGGGCTAACATGGCTTTGACTTGGGGAATGCCACTGCCAGCGGTTTCTGGAGCCACCCGCTCCACTAAAAAACCGGCTAGGGCACCGCCCAGCAATCCGACTAAGGGCAGCACAATCCAAGCGGGATACTGGCTGGCTAATTGCACCCGCCACGCCCCCACCCAGTTAATCGATTGCTTCATCACCAGCACCGCCAACCCAGAGGTCACCCCGATTAAACAGGCTTCCGCGATCGCTAATGTCCTGGGTTTGAGGACATAGTGAGTAATTTGATGCAACGGGTTGGGATACCACATGGGAACGATTGCTGCCGACTAAACCCTCTCAAAATTGGGACGCAAACGTCAGAGCTATAGGTTTGCGCGGTGATCAAGGATGGTTTGGGTAGTGGGTAATTGGTAATTAGAATGGGCAACCGGTGATGGATAAATCTGCCCATCATCGATTACCCATTAGCCATGCACTAACTGAGGCAGCGAATCGCTTCCAGCATTCCTCGCGCCTTGTTCAGGGTTTCCTGGTATTCCTTTTCCGGATCGGAGTCGGCCACTAATCCAGCCCCTGCCTGCACACTCACTTGGTGGGAACCGTCTTCTTGGCGACGCACGACCATGGTACGGATGGCGATCGCCGTATTCAACTGCCCCTCAAAGTCGTAGTAGCCATAGGCTCCAGAGTACGGCCCCCGACGACAGGGTTCCAGGTCGTGGATGATCTCCATGGCGCGGATTTTGGGGGCACCGCTGA
>CAZJZR010000176.1:0-7128 GCA_964550475.1 uncultured bacterium | reverse complement strand
CAACTTTTAATTCATATCCTGATTCAGCAACGCCCGAAATCTAAATCTAGGACGCGGAAACCGCGCCCCTACAAACGGGATCAATGCTGCGAATTCTGGCTGATCCTATGGTTGAGTTGATAGCCTTGTAAGGGCGCAGCATTCCGGCCATCAATTTTGGGCAAATTCATACGCAAATTCATACATGGATAACGCACAACTGCAACGGAGTTTGCAACGGGTTGGGGTTGCCTGGATCACCTTTGGGCTGCTTAACCTCGGCCTGTGGCTCTATACCCTCCTCAGCGGAGCCGACTACCAGTTCAGTCAGTTGCTCAACCAAGTCAGCGTCCACATCATTGTTGTAATTATTGGGGGATTGCTGTGGCGCGGTAACTTGCAGGTTGCCCATTGGATCGCCAATCCGGGATTATGGCTGGCTGGAACCGCTTGGGGACTTGGACTAATCAGCATAACCGTTGATCCCTGGGGCTTATGGCTGGCGCGGCTATATCAATACCCCATCAATACCATGGCCACCTTGGGCTTAAGCCTGGCCTCCGTCCTGCTATTTGGTTTCAGTTACCAACAACTCCGCAGCCAGACTGTTACCCGTGCCACCGCCGCGATCGGTCTAGGACAAAACTGGCCGCAGTCAGTGTTTTTGGTCATCCTTGGCATTGTGGTTTGTATGGGTATCCTGGCACACTCTACGCTGTACGGAGCCGATGCCATGGAAGCCAAACGCCTCGCCCAAACCCAGTTGAGTCAAGAATTAGCCGAACCGCCTCAGTCCTATGATTACCACGTCAGCAGCATTCAGTGGTCGGGTAACCAAGTCTCTGCCCGTGTGATCGCCTATTCTCAGACTAAGCTGATTTCGACCGAGGTTAAGTGGGAGAAGCGGTAAGGGGTCTGCAAATAAATAAAATACCCAGTGTAGGATGCGTTAGGCTTCAGCCGTAACGCATCATGTTTAAATTATGGGTACTTTATTTTTACGCTCCTCTCTTAGGTAAGTAGGTAATAGACCTCTTGCACATTGCATGAAAGTCAATTGTTGGGTTGCCAATATCTCCGCCCTCACCCTAAATCCCTCTCCCAAATCTGGGAGAGGGACTTTGAATCTGGCTCCCCTTCTCCCAATTTGGGAGAAGGGGGTGGGGGATGTAGAGCTTCGCTCTTCCCGTAGGGTGGGCAAGAATTGGCGGCGTAGAACCTAATTTGCAAGAGGTCTAATAGGTAATGGGTTGACGCATAGCAATCTGGTTGCTTGAGTACCGTTTAGCCTAGAGTCGTTTGAGCCGATCGCACAGCATCACACACAAACCCGCTCCTAGGAAGGCCATTGCCCCGCATACGGCTCCCAGGCTGGGTGAAATGTTGGTGGCTTGACCGAATACCGCTCCAAATAAGCTATTGGCGATCGCTCCACCGCTGAAGTACATGCCTGTACCGAGTCCGGCGCGTTCGGGGGGGGCGGTGGTGAGGGCGAAGGGAATGCTGCCGTTGGAGACAAGACTGAAGGCAGCACCGAGGGCGATCGCGACCGCACTGGCTAACCAACCATCCCGTACCCCTAGCAACACCGCCATTAACATCGCCATCACTCCCAACCCCACCGCCATCGACAGGGTATTGCCCCAGCGGGTGGCCAGCAATCCGGATGGAATAGCAGTGCAGGCCAACGCCAGAAAAATGCCCCCCAAAATCAGGTTGGGATTCGCGTTGGGGACTTGTGTGGTAATAATTTTGGGAAACACGAACATCATCAACCGAAAGCCCAGCGTAATCCCTACGCCACAACCAAACACCAACGCCAGTTGGGGGATCAGCCGTGACCACGACAGGCGCGGCGATTTCGAGGGCACGTCCTCCCCTGCCCCTTCGCGGCCATTATCCTGCCCCGATGGATTGCCATTTTGGACATAGACCAAACTGGCGTTGGGTTGCGCCCATTGCAACACCGTCGCCGCCAACAGTAAGGTAATTGAGCCAACCGCAAAGGTCACCATTGGCCCCTGCGCCAAAATCAACCCACTGGCTAACGGCCCCGTCGCTCCGGCTAACCCACCGACTAGGGTGAGAATGCTGGCGGCTTGGGGTAGGTGGGTGTCGAAGGCATAGCGGCCTAACAGACAGAGCACCGGACTGCGGAACACCGTCATCGCCAATGCCCACAGCACCAACAGTCCTGGGAATAGCCAGTGGAGCGGGCTAGTGGTCACTGTCCCCCCGCCCAAAGTGGCGTAGACGGGAATGGCGATGAAGGTGGCGGCAGCGGCGACAACCCCAAAGGCGATCAACGGAAACCGAGTGCCTAACCAGCGTTGTTGGCGATCGGAAAGACTGCCCATCAAGGGTTCCATCAACGCCGCTAACAGGTTTTCAATGATCAGCAATAGGGTGGCGAGCGGAGCCGGAAAACCAAACTGGATCAGCAGTTTGCCCAAATACAAGTTGTAAATGACCCAGGTGAGGGCGATCGCCCCTTGCACACTCGCTAAACCACAGACTTGTAACCACAGAACCTTTTTCACGTCATCTCATCCAACCAGGCCAATCCCTCCACGCTAACCGTTGCGGCTGGTAATGGGGAATGGACGGTTACAATTTTTTGTATGGCGTTTTGTATGGCGTAAGGTGCCTATAGCTCAGGACGCGGGTTCTTCCCCTGATGGGGCAATACCCCAAACAATGTCAGCATTGCAGACGTTTTGCTGACCCTTGACCCATCCGCTCAACCATTTTCGGGCGTTGCTGAATTTAGGGATGCGCTAAGAGTTGGATGAATTGAAACGAAGTTTCAATTCATCCTGCTATTGAGCAACACCCATTTTCGCTTTCGCCCCCTCCTTGCTTGTCCATGCCAGAGAGGGGGATGCGGTGATGGGATAATGGGAGGCGAGCGCGACATTTTGACCTACGATCAGAAGCATGAGTGGAATTCAAGCATTACGCGGAACACGAGACATCCTGCCAGAGGAAATTGGCTACTGGCAGCGGGCGGAGGCAGTGGCGCGGGATATTTTGCAGCGAGCGGCCTATCGGGAAATTCGCACGCCCATTTTTGAACAGACGGATCTGTTTGAGCGGGGAATTGGCGAAGCGACGGACGTGGTGGGCAAGGAGATGTACAGCTTCGTCGATCGCGGCGATCGCTCCATCACCCTACGACCAGAGGGCACAGCCGGGGTGGTGCGATCGTTTATTGAACATAATTTGTATGCCCAAGGTGGGGTGCAGCGGCTGTGGTACACCGGGCCAATGTTTCGCTACGAACGCCCCCAAGCTGGACGGCAGCGGCAGTTTCACCAAATTGGCGTGGAGGTGTTGGGCAGTGCCGACCCCAGAGCCGATGCCGAGGTGATTGCGATCGCCACCGATTTGCTGAAAACCCTTGGCCTCACCGACCTGTCGCTGGATCTGAATTCCGTCGGCAGCGGTGAAGATCGGCAAAATTATCGGGCAGCGTTGGTAGAGTACCTCATCCCGTTCAAAGCCGATTTGGATGCCGATTCCCAAGATCGGTTGAACCGCAATCCGTTGCGGATTTTGGACAGTAAGGATGCCAAAACCCAAGAGATTGCCCGCAACGCCCCCAGCATTCTCGATCATCTCTGTCCAGAATCGCGGCAACACTTTGACCGGGTGCAGCAACACCTGATCGATTTGGGCATTGTTTACAAACTCAACCCCTGCCTGGTGCGCGGTCTGGACTACTACACCCACACCGCCTTTGAAATCCAGTCGTCCCACTTGGGAGCGCAGGCCACGGTCTGCGGTGGTGGCCGCTATGACGGGTTGGTGGCGGAGTTGGGTGGTCCCGCTACGCCAGCGGTGGGTTGGGCGATCGGGCTGGAACGGTTGGTGCTGTTGTTGCAACAGTTAGACAGCAGTACAGCAGGGGCGATTGAGTTCTATGTGGTGTCGCGGGGCGATCGCGCCGAGCGGCAATCGGTTACCCTCGCCCAAGCATTGCGGCAACAGGGATTTGGGGTGGAACTGGATCTGAGTGGCAGTGCCTTTGGCAAACAGTTCAAACGCGCCGATCGCAGCGGTGCCGCCGCCTGTCTGATTTTGGGTGATGCGGAAGCGGATCAGCAAACGGTGCAAATTAAATGGCTAGCCTCTGGACAACAGGAGGAAGTTAGCCAAACTGATTTGCTGACCCAACCCGAACGCTGGCGCGATCGGCTACAAACGCTCTTGGCCTCGCGCTAAATCACCAACCTGTTGCCACATCTTGTAGTACAGCTAAACACCATCAACATCTGTCTGCCTAAATCACTGATTTGGGATCTGTAGGTGAAATGATTTCTACCTATTTACCCGTTTGAAGGATCTTAGGCAGAACTAATTCAGCCTAAGTAGCCCATCTGGGATCTTATGCAGAAAGTTTCTCTCTAATTACAAGTTAGCCCCCTTAGATCTTGGTTTAGATGTAACCAAATACTTATCCTTCATTGTTTAGGCGTAACCGTTAACATCCCCCCATGGGAAAAGTGTTGCGGGCGTAGCCCGCTTGTTCCTCCCCGTCAGGGGAGTGAACGGTTACGTTTAGGCGGTTGTGTACGGTAAAGACACCCTGGTAGCCAAAAATAATTTGAGTATAATTTTGAACAAGCCCAAGCTTGGGAGAGGGTAGTTAACAGCCCCAAAATACTGTGCAACTGTTGATTCGAGTGCGTAAGTTTCCTGGGCAGCCTAAATCTTGTCGTAAAAATCACTCTTTACACAAGGACTATGGAGATGAATAACGGGTTGATCACTGGAATCACTACAATTGCTGGTTTTTCAATGGGGGCAATAACAATTGCTACTCTGCTTACAGCCGTTATTGCAACAGTACCCGCAGCAGGTGTCGCAGGTTTGTTAGGCTTTACAGCAGCAACTATTGTGGCTGCTCCAGTAACTCTTCCAGTTGGTAGCATTATTGCGGCAGGAGCACTTTTAACCTACGGAGGTTATCAAGCTTATAAGGTTCTCAACAAAGAGCAGTAAATCGGTTCCTTAGTAGTTCTGATACAAAGTTTTAGGAGTTTAGTCTTAATGAAGAATAGTGACGCTATTGCTATGGGTGCTGCTGGTGTGGCAGGTGCTGCTACAGGTGTTGCAACAGCTTCTACAGTTTACGGAGGTGCAGTTGCTGCTGCAAATGCCGTTGGTGTTTACGGAGCAGCAGCTACAAGTTCTGCTTTAGCAAGTTTAGGTGGTGGTGCTCTTGCGTCTGGTGGTGCTGGAATGGCTGGTGGAATTGCAGTTGTAGCTGCATCTGCTGCCTTACCTGCTGTTGTTGTGGGTGCTGTTGGGTTTGGTATTTATAAACTACTGAAGTCTTAAAATTAATTCATGTTCAGGAGTAGGGGTAGGCACAATTAAGCTGTCTACCCTGCTTTTGTTTTTATGCTGACAGGAGGCTAACACGTCACGGCTGCGGACGGACGAAAGTCGCTGGTGCTGAGTTTAAGGTTATCTGTCGCTGCTGCGTTTTGCCGTTATGAGGCTCAGAACTGCTATGTCGAGCATCCCGGATAACCGATCGCTACGCCCGGATGAGGTGGCACTCATCCGCTGGCTCCTCGAACACGGCGAGCCAGCGGCAGCCGCGTTCCTACGCGATCTGGAGCAGGCGCAGGTGGTCAGCCGCTGCGGATGTGGGTGTGCCAGTGTAGACTTTGCGATCACGGGGCGGGTGCCTCAGCCGGAGGCACCCCTCACCATCTTGTCCGACTACCAGTTCCGCGACTCGGCGGGTCAACTTGGCGGCGTGTTCGTGTTCGCCAAGGCCGGGCAACTCGCCGGGATCGAGGTGTGGTCGGTTGACGGTCTGGCGCAGACCGACGCGCTGCCGCCGATCGAGGCTCTGGAACCGCTGGGCAGTGCCCCGGCCACCTAACGAGCCGCTGAAGCTGACAACCGGAGCCGAGCGGCGGCGTGAGTTCTGGCCGCAGTGTGGCCGCAGTTGCAGTTTAGCTTCGGCGTTATGAGGCTTGATTTTGGTGGCGGCACCACCTGAATTTTATCTACTGCTACTCGATGGTAAGTAAGCATTTAATTATGCAATTATTGCGAGTTCTATCGTTTGGCGACTTGGGGTTTAACTCGTCTCGATCGCTTGAGCAATGGCTTTGATGGTGTTGCGTAACCAACGATGTGCTTCGTCTCGATCGCTCAACGTACTCCACAGCATCGAAACCGTCCAAGGGTTCGTTTTGACTGGCAGTTCAAATAGGGTCAAATTACAGACGGTGGCTAAACAATGGGCAATGCGTTGAGGGAGTGCCGCAACTAAATCACTGGATGCGATCGCGAACGGCAAAACCATCATGTGTGGCGTGGTGAAGGCAACCCGACGCGCTAAGTTTTGCTCCTGCAACGCCTGGTCGATCGCACCTGTTGTATCTCGACGTAGCGTTGCCAGGGCGTGGGGGAACTGGGCAAAGGCTTCTAAGCTCATGGTTCCGTGCTGAATGGCCGGATGCCCGCGACGGGCAATGCCCACAAAACGTTCTACAAAAATGGGTTCCCATTGCGTTTGCCGGGGTGGATTGGGAAACACACCCAATGCTAAGTCAATGTCTCCGTGTTCCAGTAAATCCCCAATCCGATCTTTCTCAAATTCCATCATTCGCAGATTAATGGACGGCGCGTTTTGGAGGCTAAACTCCAGGAATGGCGGCATCAGCACAACGCTGGTGTAGTCGGAACTGCCGATCGTGAAGGCGCCATCGCTGACCGATGGTTCAAAGGTTTGGCTAGCGGTAACGGCTTGGCGGATCTGTTGCAGTGCGCCCAGAATATCGGGGGCGATCGCTTGGGCTTTCAGGGTTGGCTGCATCTGTCGCCCCAATCGCACAAACAATTCATCGTCAAACAAAATCCGTAAACGGCTGAGGGCTGCACTCATGGCAGGTTGACCAATCTGAAGTTGCTCAGCCGCTTTCGTAACACTGTGCTGCTCTAGCAGGGCTTCAAAGGCAACCAACAGGTTTAGGTCGATCGCCGCCAAGTTTATCGATTTCATTAATGTTGTACATCTAAAATATTGACTTGCTTAATAGTTTAGGGGTCGTTACTGTAACAGTACAGCCGTAACCGTTCACATCCCCCCATGGGAAAAGTGTTGCGGGCTACGCCCGCTTGTTT
>CAZJZR010000175.1:0-7199 GCA_964550475.1 uncultured bacterium | reverse complement strand
AAAATCCTTCTACACAAAGATTTTTAGCGGTGTTAATTTTGGCAGTGGATATTGGCATATCCGAGACTTTGCGGGTTGATCTTGGTACAGTGGTCTGGTGAATTGCAAGGGGTAAACCACGGTGTCCCATTCATCTGATCGTGTATCGAATAGTGCGTCGTTGGCATTCTGCACTGGGCAAGGGGGACGGTAATGGCAGATGTCGTTTACACAGCGATTAGTTTCGCGCCAGTGCAGGGCTTCATCGAAAAGTCCCGCAAACTGCGGGATCTATATGGAGCTTCGCAAATCCTCTCGTATTTGAGTGCCAAACTCGTAGATCATGCCAAAACGCTGCAATTTGAAGTGATTTCGCCTGGCTTAATCGATGTTAAAGAGGGAATGCCTAATCGCATCTTGGTAAAAGGCAAGACAGCCTTAAACCGTGATGAGGTAAAAAACACCTTAATTGCAGAATGGGGAGCCATTTTGGATCGATGTCGTGGGTGGGTGGAACAACGATTGGCTCATGAGTCGTTCCATTGGTCACAAGCAGAGGCGGATCAGGGGATTCAAAAGGGTGAATGGGAACGCTGGAAAAGCTATACCTGGGAGGTGTTCTGGGGGTATGGCTCAACAGTAACAGCAGCCATGGAGGATCTGGAAACCCGCAAACTAAAACGGGATTGGATTGGGGTTAACTGGACCGCAGAAAGTTCTAGTTTAAGTGGAACCGATGCGATCGCGTGGCCTGGGTTAGGGCAAGCCTCAGATCGTCCTTGGGAATGGTCGCGCCATCAAGACGCAGTGACCCGCTTTTACGAGCAATTAGCCACCGCGTTAGAAAAATCAACCGATGGCACTGCGTTGGGCAAGTTTTTAGATCCCAGTGAACGGGTAAGTATCCCGGAGTTGGTCAAACGGTTAGTCACTCGCTATGAGGACATTGGGCGACATCTTGGTAAGGATTTTCGCTTTGACAGCCTTGCCGAAATGGTGCGTTTACCCCAACCGGATCAACCGGGGCATTGGACAGGCTGGTTCATGGGCGATGGGGATAGTGTGGGGGATAAGCTGAAGGAGTTAGCCAAAAATCCAGATGATATCCAGCCACTCAAAACGTTTAGTGATGCGATGCGGCAGTGGGGTCAAAGGTTTAAGGCCAAATTCCCCAATGAATTAGGTCGCGTTATTTATGCCGGTGGGGACGATTTTCTCGGCGTAATTTATAGCAAAAATCCCAAGGCACCAATTCCTGAATATCAGGCATTGCAATGGTTGATGGGGCTAAATGAACAATGGAAAACCCACGGTCAGAACATTACCCTCAGTGTGGGTTTTGTGTGGGCGGGACACAGCGTTCCGCAACGGGATGTGTTGCAACATTGCCGGGAGGCAGAAAAACGCGCCAAAACGTTGGGTAAAAACCGCGTTACCATTCGGGTTTTGTTCAACAGTGGTCAGTATGTGCAGTGGACGTGCCCTTGGAACCATCTCGATATTTTGACTAAGTATCGCGATCGCGATGGTATCAACACCCAGGAAGAAATAGAGAAAGGCTCCCAGAAACGAGCGAACTGGAACCACCTCTACAGTGATTGGGCAACCCTAAAAGCCCGCCATGCCATTCGATTGCAGGTCAAGGGAGAAGAGTCAGCTAATAAAGAAGTCGCCATTGAGATTTTTGACTTCTACTTTGACAAATCTGCAACTCGATTCACCGATGACCGGGTATGGGATGACTTCATCGGTGATGTCAGTGGAAACAGAGAACGTGATTTAGCAATCATGAACTGGATGGATGATTTGATTCAAGTGGGGTGGCAATTATGTCGCAATTCCGATCGCTAATTACAGTCTCACCGTTAGGGTTAATGTACGGCAGCGCGGGCGGTTTTCTATCTCCCGAAAACCTCGTCGGACGCTCGAACACCAAATTTCCGCCCGATGCCGCAACTGTTGCCGGGTTGTTGCTGAATGCGAATCGGGAACAGCAATTCATCGATCCGCAACAGTTAAAGCAAGATTTGGTAGTTGCGGGTCCATTTTGGGCTGATCGAGATAAACCAACTCGGTTTTATGTTCCTATTCCTTGGCATCGGGTCGTTGGAGAAAAGGACAGCGATGAATGGGAGTTGGTGCCAAAGCCACAGGCTAACCAAGACCCAGCACCATCGAATGGACAGTGGTTATTGAACCAGTACAGATGGCAACGTCACAAAAAAGACGTTGATCCGGCCTATAGTTGGCAGGTGATCGATGCTTGGGATGTGCCATCGGATGAGTTACGGCAGCGGGAGGCTGTAACAAAAGTTCCTTGGGAATCATGTCCCTTCCTCCATCCCAAAATCAAACCCGATGAACGCCATGTGGTAGATCAGGACGGGTTATTTCTCGAAAATGCCGTGCAACTGCGAGAAGATACTTGTTTGGTTTACCTGACCAATATCGATCACAGCGAGTTACAGCCCTTTGCTGGGTGGTATCGGCTGGGCGGTGAAGGGCATTTGGTCGAGGTGGAAAGTCGGGAACTACCAGCCAAACACCGAATCAATCGCCTCTTGGGTCAAAAAATCGGCCATGCCTTTGCCCTAATTACCCCCGGAGTGTGGGGATCGAATAGGTTGTCCTATCGCTATCCCCAAGCCGCGAGTTTCCCAAATCGCGATCTGAAACTGTTAACGGATAAGGCTATTCCTTACCGTTACCGAGTGGGGCAATCCCACACACAACAGAGTCAGACAGAACAGAGTCAGACAGAACAGAGAGAGGGGGGCGATCGCTACAATCCCAAATCCACAGGCCGCCTCAGCCGAGGTCGTTATGCCGTCCCTGCTGGCAGTGTGTATGTCTTCCGCGAACCGTTGGGGATGTCTTGGTGGGATTTCCCAGAAGACTGGTTCCCCAAGGAAGGCTTTCCCTTAAAGCATTTGGGGTGTGGCTTGTGTTTACCCGTCACCATACAAGGAATTCCGCAACCCGTTGAGGCCGTAGCCTGATGAAAACGGATAGCCTGTTCTACCGCATCTTCCAAACGGCTCCAGGGATTTTGCTGGAATTGGTTGGAGCGTCTCCAGCCGAGGCCACAGGCTACGAATTTCGCTCGGTGGAACTGAAACAAACCGCCTTTCGGATTGATGGGGTATTGATTCCTACCCAAGATGTCGAAAACCAACCTGTGTACTTTGTGGAGGTGCAATTCCAACCCGATCCCTACCTTTACCATCGCTTTTTTGCCGAATTGTTTCTGTACCTAGCCCAAAACCCCAATACTGCTGATTGGCACGGCGTGTTAATTTACCCCGATCGCCAAATCAGACCCAACCAAACTCCCTCATATCAGCTTCTTCTTAACAGTGGTAAGGTTCAGGAAATTTATCTGACTGAACTGGACAATAGCGATACCCTGTCACTAGGGGTGAGCTTGATCAAATTGATTGTTGAACCAGAACAGACAACGGTTAATCAAGCCCAAGCATTAATCCAACGCTCAGATCAAGCTGACGATTCTGGTCTCTCCCAAGCAGAAATCCTTGATCTCGTGGAAACGATTCTGATCTACAAGTTCGATTTAAGTCGAGAGGAAATCGCTGCGATGATTCAGCTATATGAGTTAGAACAAACCCGTTTCTATCAAGAAGTGTCGGCGGAAAGTATTCAGAAAGATCATCAGCAACAGTTGGAAGAGCTATTGGACGATCGCTTTGGTACTCCGACCGAACCTAGTGCTATTCAAGAGCGATTACAGGTTGTCAAAACTCTATCGCAATTAGAACGTAAGCAATTTTTTCGACTGACTAGGGCATTAGCTAGGGAGAGCAGCCAGCGATCGCTGCTAGAAACCTTAAAAGTCAGATTTCAGACCATTCCTGAATCGGTCATTGCACGGATCGAGTCAGTTGGTAACGCCACATTAGAAAACTGGATTTGGCTGGCACTCACAGCCACTTCGAGCGAGGCATTTGCCCAAACCATTGACCACCAAACTATCCACAAACCTAACTAATGCAACATCATTGCTCAGGGCGTAATTTGTTCAGGTCGTAGTTGGTGATTCAGCACTATCCAACCCTGATGCCCAACCTGTGTTTTATAAGACCATTACTCCAGTTTTTGAATTCATTAATTTGGACATGCAACGCATATGTACAAAAAAGCCTATGGTGTAATTGAAGCCCTTGCCCCCGTCCATGTGGGAGCTACCGCTGGGGAAGAAACAGGCAACCTCAACCTGATTTTTCGGGATCAGTTTACTCAAACCGGAGTGATTCCCGGTAGCTCCATTCGCGGACGGTTTCGGGCGGATATGCGCGATAGTGCACCAGGAGAAGAACAACGCTGGTATGGCCACGAAGCGGTAACAGGTCGCCCCGATGGTGGCACCAGTGAAGCCCTTGTTAAGTTTGAATATGCCTCGTTGGTGTGGTTTCCGGTGTTTTGTCCCGGTCAACCTGTGGTGTGGGTGACCTGCCCACTGTTGCTGAAGCGGTTTAAGCGAATTGCGGGTATTACCGCTGATGTCCCCGAACCCTACACGGCTCAGAAAGGCTTACAGGGACGGCAAATGAAAGACCGGGGGAAAATTCTGTTTTTTAACTTGGGCTTTTTGGAAATTGAACATGAAGCCGATTTGTCGGCCTGGATTCCTACGGGGACTGATTTGGATGGCAACAAGCTCGTTGTTGTGAGTGACAACGACATCAGTATGTTGCATGACATGGCTCTTTACCGTCAAAGTCGGGTGAAGTTGTTGGATACGGTGAAAAAAGTAGACACCGAGAAAGGGGCTTTTTTCAACACCGAAGCCTTGCCAGAGGGCAGCATTCTGGTGTTTCCCATCGCCCTCAAACAAACGGGTTGGAAGCCCTTTGGCGATGAATCAACCTCGGAGTTGTACTTTGGCGGGCTGGAGTCGATCGGGTTTGGTCGGTGTCGTGTACTGCTGGCAGGAGACTATCAATAATGGCTTGGAAGTCCTATGAACTGGATCGGATTGCTCAAAAACTGGTGCTGCTGGCACGGGAACGCGATCCCAAATCGTTGAATCAATCGCACAAAATGCGGATGGCGGTTGCCTACGGGCTGGAACGATTCTGGGGAGAACATCTACGGCTCAAAGGCAAGGAAGAGGCAAAGTCGAAATATTGGAAAGCGACGTGGGATGCCTTCTGCGATGTGATGCTGAATGTGGATATTAAATTGCCCAAAGATACCATCGGAGCGGACGACACGAAGAAAATTCAAGATATTTCTAGCCGTCTGTGGGAGTTGCCCATTGAGGATCAACGGGTAGCGATCGCCGTACTCACCCAACTGTGTGACTGCATCGTCTGGTGGACTCAACGCTACAAAATTGGGAGGTTAGCCGATGAGAGCGATTCCTGATGCTTCCAAAAAAGTGCCCATGATGTTTCGGGCACAGGTGAATGGGCGATCGCAGTTACAATACATCGATCCTGACAAGAAAAAAGCTGGACAGGATCAGGATGTGGCCTTATGGGCAGATGAATGGACTTCGCGAGTAGAAACGGTTCCCAGTCCTCCCTCAGAAGAAGTGCAAACACGCGATTGTCAAATCGCATGGCGATTAATTACCAACTCTGGCTTAGATGATGGGGTGATTCGTCCAGTCATCGGTGCCCAAGGACTGCCCTACTTTCCGGGTAGCAGCATGAAAGGGATGTTCCGACGGGCGTGTACCGCTGCCCAAGCCGATCGCTACTGCGGCAAACCCTTACCCGGCAATGATTGGCAACCCGGAATTTTGCGGTTTCATGGTGGCTACCCAATCGACCAAAACTGGACGGAACACCTCGTCGATATCGTCCACCCACAGCAAAGTTGGCAAGTCCAAAGCAACACGAAAGAAGGGGGGGCATTTGTGCAAATCTCCCTCTACAAACCCACCTTACGCTTTGGCATTTCCAGCAGCCTTCCCCTTGACCCCAACGAATGGGATGCCATTTGGGACGTTTGGCAACGGGCGTTGGCTACAGGGATTGGGTCACGGGTGGCGGCGGGATATGGCCAAGTGCGCGATAGCCAACCAACGGTGTTGCACAAAGCTCGGCTAAAAGGGCAAGGCCAAGCTCCCAAACTGATTACCGACGCGGGAGAATTTCGCCCCAATATGTTCCGGGCCTCCTTGCGGGGTCATGCCCTGCGGATTTTTGGCGGGTTAACCGATGCCGCCACCGCAGAGCGGTTAGTACAAAACCTGTTTGGCGGTATCCAAGGCCAAGACGGTACGGTTGGGCTATTGGGCTTAAAGTTTGTTGACTCCAAGTTGACCATCGGCAGTTTTGGCAGTGGTGCCTATGCCCAACCCTGCTATGACGTGGAGGGTGACTTAACTTGGTATTTGGCGCGATCGCTAGATAACTCAGCCCATGAACCCCTATTGAAAAAGCTGGTCGCTAGTTTAATGCAATTTGCCATGGTGTTTGGTGGGTTTGGCAAGTCTTGGCGACGGGCGGATCATCGCAAATTTTTTGAAGAGTATTATGAGGATTCTCGTAAGGCTCTGATTGGTTGCCATTGGCAATGGCTTGGTGAACCGACATTACGCCGCAATGTCAAACTGTGGCACATCAGTAAAGTGGGCGGATTCATTGACCAAGTGCAAACTGCGGCTGAAGAGTGGATGCGATCGCAAGGAGTTACCCCCAACCGCAACCGTTGGGCGCAGAATTGGCGCGAGGCATGGCATCCAACCAACGTGCAAGTGTGGGGACGGGAAGCCGCAGACGCTGAAAGCAGTGAGGCAATCCGCTGGTTCCATGGTGCCTATCGTCAGGCCATTCCCAGAGTGTGTGGTGAAGGCTCAATTTACAAAAGTGATTTTGTGGGTAAGGTGAGCCAAGTCGGCAAACTCTGGCACCGGATGTATCCGGTCGTTATCTTGACGAGAAATCCTGATGATCCACAAAAACCAACGGTGCGGAAGACCGCTAAATATTTGGAGTTGTTAACTGTCTTCCCCGATGGTTCTGATGCGTCGGACGATCTTTTAGATTTTTTGGCAACAAAACCCTTTGGCTTTGAGCGATTGTGGGGAGGAGAGTAAGGATGCATCTGTGGATTGTGACGATCGGTAGTAGCGATGTGCAACTGCTGAGTGATAAGGCAAATCAGGCGAAAGGAAGAACCGAAAAGCAACGCAGCGATAAGGTCTGGAGTTACTGGTACACAGATGATTTGAGAGCCGACTGCTACGATAT
>CAZJZR010000174.1:0-7227 GCA_964550475.1 uncultured bacterium | reverse complement strand
GTTCTTGTAGATGCGGTTTTAACCGCCCCTCCCCCAAACGTGAAATACGCCCATGAAAACAGTGCTGGAGTACATCCCAGCGCGATCGCGTTCGTTCAGACTGAACGGGGGTTTTAACCGTTTATTTTGGGTGGGCGGAGCACAGGGAAAATAAACCTTCCAGCCACCTTAGATGCCTCTCGTTGCTTCTGTTTGCTTGCCGTTTCATTGATGATCACCCTGTCTATGGCAGACACCTGTTGCCCCGCACCGCTCTACCTAGGATTGGACTTTGGCACCTCTGGGGCGCGGGTGGCGGTGGTGGCGGCAGATGGCTTGGTGGTGTTTCAGGCGGGTTGTGATTATGGCGATGGGTCGCAGGCGGTGGTGCAGCCACGGGAGCCGCGCGATCGCCCCTACCGCCCGCAGGTGTGGCAGCGGGTGCTGTGGCAGTTGCTGAGTGCTGTGCCTGTGGAGTACCGTCAGCGGTTAGCAGCGATCGCGCTGGATGGGACTTCTTCCACCGTTTTGTTGTGTGATCCGTCTGGCCAACCGTTGTTGGAACCACTGATGTACAACGACGATCGCGGCCAAGTGCTGCTAGAGACCATTGCGGCGATCGCGCCGCCGCAACACACAGTCCTCAGTGCCACCTCCAGCCTTGCCAAACTGCTGTGGTGGCAGTCGCACTACACCGATCAACTCGCTGACCCAGTGCCAGCCCAACTGTACCTGCTGCACCAAGCCGACTGGTTAGGGTGGTTACTGCACGGGCAGTTGGGTGTGACCGACTACCACAACGCCCTCAAACTGGGGTACGACGTGCAGCAATTGGTCTATCCCAACTGGTTGATCACGGGCATTAAGTCAGCCCACCATCCCGAAGCCAGCGGGAACAGCGTCTGGGATCGGTTGCGGTTACCGCAGGTCGTTGCGCCCGGAACCCCCGTGGGCACAGTGCAAGCCGAGATCGCCGCCCAATTCCAGTTACCCGCCACCTGTCAAATCTGTGCAGGCACGACCGACAGTATTGCGGCGTTTCTGGCCAGCGGCGCGAGTACCCCCGGTACTGCCGTCACCTCCCTCGGTTCCACCTTGGTGATTAAATTGCTCAGTCATACCCCAGTCACAGACTCCCGCTCTGGCGTTTACAGCCATCGGTGGGGAGATCGATGGCTGGTAGGGGGCGCATCCAACACGGGAGGAGCGGTGCTGCGGCAGTTTTTCACCGATCAGCAATTGGTACAGTTGAGCGATCGCATCGATCCCACGGTTCCCAGTCCCCTCGACTACTATCCCTTACCAAAACCGGGCGAACGCTTTCCGATCAATGATCCCCAGCTTCTCCCCCGCCTCAGCCCCCGTCCCGATGATCCCGTTACCTTTCTGCATGGCCTGTTGCAAAGTATGGCTCGCATTGAAGCTCTCGCCTATCGCCAACTAACTGCATTGGGCGCGACTGCGGTGACCCAGGTCTATACCGCTGGCGGTGGTGCAGGGAACCCTGTCTGGACACGGATTCGGGCGATGGAACTGGGGGTTCCCGTTACCGCTTCTTTGCATACGGATGCGGCGGTGGGTGCAGCGTTATTGGCGCAGCAACCACTCACAAAGCAACCACTCACAAAACCGTGATCCCGACTCAATTGCCACCCAACCACCGTCCCACCGACCTGTTGAGGTGACTCCATGGAAATTACTGAGAAATTTAACTTAACACCGGGAAGCGAAGAACTTTCTCCCTAAAAATCCGGAGAACGATGGGTCAGGAATGAAATAAATGTCGAGGGACTTCAGTTGTTGGGTAACAGGTGGGTAACAGGATTGTTGTTTCCATCGGATATGTAATCGGGGTGTTGCTGAATAGCAGGATGAATTGTCCAACTCTTAGCTCATCCCTAAATTCAGCAATGCCTAATCGGTATATGTAGAGGTGGGGCATGACCTCCTAGCCGCTGACACTATGCCCACACGCCCACAAGCGGCTATGACACGAGTAATCTTCGTTTGATCGCCATTCTGGTTACAGTTTGTCACTGGTCATCTCATTGGTAAGGAATTGGTAAGGAATTTGTGGACAAATCCTATCCCCGCGATCGCTGTAGGGACAGAAACATTCTCTTTTTGCGGCAGTTTTCAGCGTTGTGCAATGCAGATGATGATTAGAATCCCCCACTGGAGCAGTGGTTGAGTCTGTGAGCCATATCCTCACCACCCCAAACGGCCATGGCAGATTGTTTCAGATTAATTACTTCTAGTTAATTACTTTAGTTATTTCAATTAACATAGGACGGGATTGTAGTGAGTCCAGTGAGTCAGATCGGCGATCGCGAAACCAATGAAATCAATCGAAACTTGCTAGCTGAAGTTAGTCATCTACGGCGAGAAGTAGAGCGGCTAAAGCAAGCCAATAGTGACTTGCGGCTTTCATTAACAACGGTGACTGAACATGGCGATATTATTGAAGCCGAGTTAAATGAAGCAAACCGACGATTACAAGCCGAAATAACTGAGCGACAATTAGCCCAAAATACCCTCCAAGAAATTTTAGAAACCGTATCCAGAGATAAAGCGGAACTGGAAATGATTCTCCAGACCACGACCGCCCACGGTGACGCGCTGGAATATGAGTTTTATACCCAAGCCGTGGAAACAATGCGGCAAAGTGAGGAGTTGTTCCGCGCCATCTCGGAATCAACGTCGGTGCTGATGATTTTGACCCAACGGGCGGATGGGGCAATTACCTATGCCAATTTGGCTTCTAGTGAACAGTTGGGCTTGTCGCGACAGGACTTGCTGGGGCAAGAATTACAAGCATTTCTGGCCGATCCATCCGACTATGAGCGGATGCAGGAGTTGCTGCTCTGCCAAGGCTGGGTGCGGGATTTTGAACTGCAAATTCGTCGTGCCGATGGGAACTTGGCTTGGGTGGCGGCAGCTCTGAATCCGCTCCAGTTGGGTGGACAGGCAATTATGCTGATTACCCTGTATGACATTAGCGAACGCAAATGTAACGAAGCCGATCGCCAACGGATTGAACAGGCGTTGCGAGAGTCGGAGGAGAAATTACGGCAGCAGGCGATCGATTTGGAACAACGGGTGATCCAACGGACGGTGGAACTGCAACAGGCGGAAGAAAAATATCGCAGCATTTTTGAAAATGCCACGGAAGGCATCTTTCAGACCAGCCCGGATGGTCGGTATCTGAATGCCAATCCAGCCTTAGCCAAACTGTATGGCTACGAGTCACCCCAGGAGTTAATCGACTCGATTACTGATATTGGCAGCCAAATTTATGTGCAGCCCCGCCGCCGCGATGAACTATTGGCCTATCTCAGCCGGTTTGAGTTTGCCGAAGGATTTGAGTCGGAGGTGTACCGTAAGGATGGCAGCACAATTTGGATTTCTGAAGATGTCCGCACCATCCGCGACCAAACTGGACAGGTGCTGCGGTACGAAGGCAGTATTCGCGATATTACGGATCTGAAAACGACGGAAGAGGAACTGCGACGGCAGCGGTTACGGGCGGAACGGTTGTTGTTAAACGTGCTGCCACAACGGATTGCGGAACGGCTGAAGCGGAACGAAACCACGATCGCCGATAGTTTTGCCAATGTCTCGGTACTGTTTGCCGATATCGCTGGCTTTACGCAATTGGCGGCTACAACGAATCCAGCCGCTGTCGTGGAATTATTGAATGCAATTTTTTCCGCCTTTGACCAATTAAGCGATCGCTATGGCTTAGAAAAAATCAAAACCATTGGCGATTCCTACATGGTGGTGGGTGGCTTGCCCAAGATCCAAGCGGATCATGAGGCGGCGATCGCCAATATGGCGTTGGATATGCTGGAGGTGATTAAAACCTTCAAAACTCCGGGACAGCAACCGATTGCCCTGCGGATTGGCATTAATGTTGGCCCAGTCGTGGCTGGGGTCATTGGTACCCGCAAATTCACCTATGACATCTGGGGTGATACGGTCAACACGGCGAACCGGATGGAATATCACGGTGAAGAGGGGCGGATTCAGGTGACTGAGGTGATTTATGAGCGGCTGCGCGATCGGTTTGAATTTCAGCGGCGGGGCTTAATTGAGGTGAAAGGCAAAGGACAAATGCCAACCTATTGGTTAGTCGGGCGCAAGGCCAAAAGTTAGTGACTGCTCCTACAGGATGATCGCCATCGCGATTCCATCCTTAGGGCGTGTCAAGAAATAACTTCAAAGGTCAGCGTTCACATCCCTCCCTGGGAACAGTGTTGCGGGCTACGCTCGCTTGTTCCTCCCCTGACGGGGAGTGAACGGTTACCACTCAGTTTCCTTTGTGCATCCGTCACTATTCAGATTGATCAGATTGATCAATGCTTGATTGCTCGATCTACAAGGGTTGGGAAACCCAACCCCTACAATTCCATCTGTTGTTCGGTGTGTAGGGGCGCGGAAACCGCGCCCTAGATTCGACTTGGTGGTAAAGGTTGGATTAACCACTAAGACACGAAGACACCAAGAATTCAGCAAGTTTGTTCAGAGAATTTGTTCAGAGAATATAATTCGCGTTCCTCAGCAACAAAAAACGATCGCCCACCGTGGAGCGATCGCCCATTTGCAGTCCGAATTAATCAATCTATCAATCAGTCTGAGTCAATGTGTCTAAAACAAGGATGATGCAACCCTATGCGTCTTGCTCAATGTAAAGGAAGAGCAAACCCATGGTGACCACGGGCATGAGCCAGCAGGTCACGGGGATCAAAATCCAAGGTAAAAATGAAGCGGCGTAAGAACCGGTCATGTGAAATGCTCCTTAAATACTTAGAACAGTTCAATTCAAATTAAATGTGTTGGCCTAGATCACGGATTCAGACAATTGAAAACTGTATGAACACCACACTAGTGCACGATCAGATCAAACTCTGTCAAACAAGCATGAAAGCCAGGTAAACCCTAAGTAGCTCAAGCGAATCAGCCAGTCAGAAGACGACTAATTGACCAAGCCACGGAAGATAGAGTCAACCACACTGAAGTTTTCCAACAGGAAGAAAGCTACAAAGGCAGCACCCATGGCACCGACAAAGAATCCACCTGTGAACTGGCTCCAACCTTCGGAGGTTTTGAGGGGATCAGTGGCAGATGCGCGGCTACCTTGGAACGAAACTAGTCCATAGGCAGACAGGCATCCGGTGGCGATCAGAATTAAGGCAATACCGGAAATTAACGCACCGAGGTAAGCGAAATCGGAATCCCGCAGGGGGCCGAGCTTAGCCCAGGGGCCAATCAAAAAGTAACCATGCGCCATGCCAATTTCCAAGCCACGCAACAGCGGAGACAGGCCAGCGCGGTAAGCAGGCAGGTTACCAATGAAAGCGCGGGTTAAGCCAGAATCACTGATGGGAGTGGAAAGGTTTCCAGTAAAGGGATCACCGTTGAAGGGTTTAATCAAATCCTCAGCCATACTGTAGATTTTCCTGGTGTTTTGAAAGTGTGTAAAACGCTCGATACCACATTCTACGCAGAGAGCGGCGATTCCATTACGAAATTGGCGATCGCTGTTAAAAAAGTTCATCTTTTGACGAGGATGGGTGATCCCAGCGTGTAGGACTGACCCGCGATCGCGCCTGTAGGGTGGTCACGTAGCCGACTACATCTGGCCAAAATGCCCGAAAATCAGCGTCTAGCCCGTCATAGTGGGTTTGTAAATCGACAATGCCAGCGGCCAGCGGATTGGGGCGATGGAGACGGCGGGACATCCGTTGGAGGGCATAGGCAATGCCGTCAATCTCTTGATAGGAGGTCAGCCAATTTTGCCGAATGATGTCTGGCAATACCTGTTGTAATCGTTCCGGCAAGATGGCTTGGTGGGTTTGCAGGGCATGGTAAACCTGTTGGGCAAAGTCCGGTAAGGCAATGCTGGCATAGTCCTGCCAATGTTTGGCCAGAAAATGGTCGTAAAACATATCCACCAGCACCCCGGCAAATCGTCGCCGTTCCGGGTCAATTCTGGCCTTACTGGTCTGCACGATGGCATGGGCATCGGTAAAGGCATCAATTTGGCGATGCAGCAGAATCCCCTCGCCAATGGCGACCGGGAAGCGATCGCCCACCGCTCCTTTGACAAAATCCCCCAACAGATTGCCAACCCACGCCTCTGGGGTTGCCTCGGCTAACAGCAGGTGGGCGAGATAGTTCATGGTTGATTAACGGACAGATGGTTTAGCCTGGGATTCATACCGTATTATTTTCTAGTCCTGATTTTTATCAATAGGTGTGTAGGTGTGTCAGCGGTTATTGGGCGATCGCCCATCCCCGCTCGCCAATCCTCAACTGAACCACGGAGGATCATAATGGATCGATTGAAAGCCCAGGCCGCTAAATTGGTACAGCTTTTACTAGCAGCCGATACCTTTGCGGCGTATCAAAAAGCTCTGCAAATCACTTGGGAGATTATCAAAGAAACAGCCTTACTGATCTGGCTGGTGATCTGCCTGGTGTTGGTGTTGGGAGACTGGTTCTGGAAAACCGCAACCCAACTGGGTCAGAACACCCGCTCTTGGTTCACCAGTCTACAAGAGGTGAGCAGTGACCAAGTGGCTACGGAAACCGGGAAAGCTCTCCTAACCGCAGGAACCAGCACCCTCAGCTTCACCCTAAATAAGGCACGGGAGCAACTGGGATTACCGATTCCAGAAGAACCTCCCGCTCCGGTTGCAGTGGTTCCGCCTCCGGCACCCCAGCCTACCCCTGCGCCCAAGGTGGAATCGCCCAAGTCCGAGGCACCAAAGCCAACCAGCACAGATGCCTAAGCCACGCTGCACCGAATAGTTGAGTACCACAATGGCGGGGCGGGTTTAGTTTTTGGAGATGCGGTTTTAACCGCCCCTCCCCCAAACTTCCAAGGTTTTCATCTTGCCATCAACCGTTCATTCCAACCCGGAGTGAGCGGTTCATTTATAGCGATTCAGGGTGATCAATGTGCTATCGGATTGTCAAGCAATCCCGGCAAATAACTCACTCTGTTTCCTGCTGTTTTCTTTGGGCATTCTTGGTGTGTTCGGGGCTTGGTGGTGCAGCTTGGATTAACCCCTAAGACCCTAAGGCACAAAGAATTCACCCAGTTGTTCACAGAGCAAGTTTTTCAGAGCGTTAAACCGATGAACGGCTATTTTTACAACCCCTATGGCTTGGTCAAAAAGGGCTGAAACTGAGTTTTTGCAACGGGTGCAGGCGCACCGCGATCGCCTGCACCAGCTTCTCGAT
>CAZJZR010000173.1:0-7261 GCA_964550475.1 uncultured bacterium | reverse complement strand
TCTGCAAGGGATGTCTGCAAGTCTGTCGGACTAGCTTGTTAGCTGGCTCTCCTCAACTCCGCAGATAGCCACTGACGATGGTGTGGGTGATGTTCGCATCGGCCAACCCCTACCCAGTGAAGACGTGTACTAGTCAACTGTGCCTCATAGATATGAAGAATGCTATACCGATGGATACAGTTGGTGGGAGTGGCGTGGTGGCATCGCCTCCGTGACGCAATCTCTGATTCAGAAGGCATCTTGCAGGAATTCACCGTACCTACAGAATGTAACTAGATTCTGTAAGTACAGAACTTAGCCCCGTAGATCATGCAAAATGAACTCGTAATGGAACGGGGCGGACAATTTAATAACCGTTTAATAACCGTTGTCCAGAGAATAAACTGCCGGAGCATGATGATACATTACACAGGCTAATCACCTACATCGTTTTCAACTGATTCTGACAACAATGGTTCTTCGGACTTGTCAGTGCAGGAAATATTCGGTTAATCCTGATTCAGTTAATCCTTTATACTTTGTTCACTCTCAAGAAAATGAGGGCAAGTTGATTGGTGGTCATTTTCTATGAGTTTACCTTATGCAAGAAAAGAAGCCTGGCAGCCATAATCAACTGGTTACTGACGTGTTATCCCAACAACTCACCTATGGTTTAGATAAATTGGTGGATCTATCTTTCGTTAAAATTCTGATTCGTCATTTTCCCTATAGTGCAGTTTTTGTATTTGATCTAAATCTGCGCTACATCCTGGTTGGTGGTATGGAGCCACAGAGTTTTCTGCCAGGAGCAGGTTCCGCATGGGAAGGTAAAACGATATGGGAGGTTTTACCTGAAAAAGAATTACCGAAAGTGGAGTATGACTATCGCGCTACGCTGGCTGGAGAACAAACCGTCACAGAAATTGTCAACAACGATAAAACGTTTCGCGTACAAATTCTGCCCATCCAAGATGACACTGGGGTGACGATCGCGGGCATGATGACGGTGGAAGAGGTGCAGCCTCACCCAGTTACTTTTCCGCAATCATTACTGCACGATGAGTTAACGGGATTGCCTAATCGGGCAATTTTAATTAATCGTTTGGAAACGGCCTTAGCTCGTAAAAAATATCAGTCTGATTATCAAATTGCGGTTCTATTTTTGGATTTAGATCGCTTCAAAGTCATCAACGATACGCTCGGTCATGCGGGGGGCGATCGCCTATTAATTATCACGGCTCAACGCTTAAAGAATTGCTTACGCAATGGCGATACATTGGTGCGTTTAGGGGCGGATGAATTCGTCATTTTGCTAGAGGATTTCCATACAATTGATGATGTTATCCGCATCAGTCAACGAATTCAGTTAGTGCTGCGGGAACCAATCGACATCAGTGGCCGAGAGGTGATTACCACGGCCAGTTTGGGAATTGCGATCGCTGAAACTGAAAACGACTATCCAGAAGATCTATTGCGAAATGCCGACATCGCCATGGATCAGGCCAAGCTGATGGGCAAGGGAAATTATCAATTTTTCCATAACACCATGTATTCCCATGCGGTGCAGCGACTTCAGCTTGAAAACGACCTGCGCCACGCCCTAGAAGCAAAGCAGTTCTACATTGTCTATCAACCGATTGTGTCGCTGAACCATGCCAAGATTATCGGGTTTGAAGCCTTATTACGTTGGCAACATCCAGAGAAAAACAACATTTCCCCCACAGACTTTATCCCAATCGCTGAAGAAACTGGGTTGATTGTGCCAATTGGTTATTGGGTATTGCAAACCGCTTGCCAACAAATGCAACGCTGGCAAACCACCATTCTCAATGCTAAAAATTTAGTCCTTAGTGTGAACTTATCGGGTCGGCAACTGACCCAAACCGATTTAGTGGAACACATTAAAGTGATTTTGCGGCAAACTGGTCTGCCCCCCCAAACGCTCAAACTAGAAATTACAGAAAGCGTCTTGATGGAAAATGCAGTCACAGCCATTCATTTGCTGCGGCAATTGAAGGAAATTGGGGTGTTATTGGCGATCGATGATTTTGGAACTGGCTATTCGTCCCTGAGTTATCTGCATCAATTCCCGATCGATACATTGAAAATTGATCGTTCTTTCATTGAAGGATTAGACAATGATGCGGAACAAGTGGTCATTGTGCGAACAATTTGCAACTTAGCCTGGAACTTGGGCATGGATGTGGTTGCCGAGGGGGTCGAGACGGGCAAACAACTGAGCCAAGCAAAAGCACTCAACTGCGACTCGGCTCAGGGGTACCATTTCTACAAACCCCTCACAGCCGAGATGGCAGAACAACTACTCCGAGATCACGCAGATTGGATATAGCTGGTTCGTAATCGTTCACTCGCCGTCAGGGGAGAAGTGGGCGTAGCCCGCAACACGTTTCCCATGGGGGGATGTGAACAGTTACGCTGGTTGGGTTGCATCGGTGCTCATTCAGGTGCTAATTCAATTCAGGTGCTAATTCAACTACTAATTCAACGGGAAGAAAAGCTGCACATAGGTCGTAATCATCTGCTCACCCCAAAGAGCGGCCAAGGCTGCGCCTAACGCTAAAAATGGCCCAAACGGAATCGGTTGACGGCGACGAATTAACCCGATCGCCATCGCCCCACCGCCCACAAACGCCCCTGCGGCACAGGCCAGAAATCCAGCCAGCAGCAATAACTTCCAACCCAACCACGCCCCCATCATTGCCGCCAATTTCGAGTCGCCTGCGCCCATGGCCGTCTGTCCCAGGATGGCTGAACCCAAGAAACTAATCGAGTCTAATAACCACAGTCCTAGCACCGCACCCACCACCCCCGTCATCAGTGCATGGATAGCAGCAGTGGGATCGGCGATCGGGGTACTGCTGAGTAGACCTGTCGTACCGGCAAAGCCGAACAGGACTTGCACACCCAACCCAACTGCTAATCCGGACTTCGTTAATGGATGAGGTAGGGTGAAGGTATCTAAATCAATTAGGGCTAACGCTAACAGCCAACTGAACAACAACCAGCAACCAACGGTCTGCCAAGATAGGCCAAATTGGAGAAATACCAAGAGGAACAGCAACCCTGTTGCCGCTTCCACCAATGGGTATCGGGCAGAAATAGGCGTTTGGCAATAGGCACAGCGACCGTTTAACCGCAGCCAACCTATAACAGGAATGTTGTCCTGCGGTTTGAGCCGATGCAAACATTTGGGACAACGAGATGGCGGGTACAGCACCGATAGCCCTGCCGGAACCCGATAAATCACCACATTTAAGAAACTGCCAATGGACGCACCGAGAAAACAGACCACAAGCAGCGCAGGGAGGGTCAAAAAGGCATCCATTGGTCAAGGATGGAACAGAACAGGTAGCAGATACGGTAAAGCGGCAGTTTCCTGGCAGTTTGGCTGAGGGAGGAACCGATGGTGATTGATGCCCATGAGCGAGGTGAACCGTCAGGAATGGCGGAGAGAGACCCTAGGCGTAGACTTCAAAATCAGCTTCAATGTGTTCGATGGAGATGAAGCATTCACGCGGTAACAGAGCAGGCCGACTGGTAAAGGCGAGTTTACCCCGATGGGTGACGCGATCAATCACCATTCCAGTGGGACGCTTGGTGACATCCGGACGGGCTTCCCGAAAAGCACGGTAAATTAACTTAGCGGATCGGAGCAGGCTAGGGTCAATTAATGGTGGAAATTCACCCGGTGGATTCAGTGGGATGCCCCACTCCTTTGGTGCTTCTGTCCATTGTTTTGTTGCGTAAACCACTCGCCTGCCCTCAACGGTTAGTGTTGATTTTAGTTGATCCGTATGATATCTGCCAAGGGTAGCTGATTTGCAGCGTCCCTATGCAATTTCCCTAGGTCGTCTACCCAGTGAAGGTTGCTGATGTTTTGGCCGTTGGGGAGATGCTCCAGACGGCTATGGTTCTGATGCACCGAAGCAATGGGGGTTAGCCCCAAGCAAGATTTTGGAATTTTGGGAATTATTTAGATTATTGCAGAGTAATAGCAGAATCTTATAATTTCAGCAAGACATTATAACGGGAATTCACAATTATTTAGTGGCTGATGGATTGACACCTCATTCAAGCCAATCAGTTAGTCGATGGGCGTTGCTGAATTTAGGGATGAGCTAAGAGTTGGATGAATTGAAACTTCGTTTCAATTCATCCTGCTATTCAGCAACACCCAAAAAGGGATGTGCCGGTAGAATCGGGCAACTCTTTTTAGCCTTTCCCTCCTTTTTGCTTTGTTCTTATATTCGCCCGTACCAACTTGACTCGATAGGGATCAGCATCCTTGCGCCACACAACCCGATGGCCTTTTAACTCAGCGCAATGCTCTTCCAAACACTGTTGCCAACCGCGAGTGTCATAGATCAGACGCAAATCATCCAGTAATCCCCAATCGGTTTCTTGTTTGGTCAGTTTGGCGAATTTGTCGTAGAGGGGATAGTCCGGTGCCACCATGGCATCCTTCTGGTGCAGGATAGGTGGATTGTCGTTGGGGTCATAATCCCGATAGTGGACATGCAGATCCCGCAGGTCAATCTGCATACTGGTGTGCAGAACCGGATGGGGATCGGTGTCAAAATTGGCATAGACCAGGTAGGAAATCTGCGGTTTGCGGTAGTGGAACTTGACCACGTTGGCTTCCTGCGGACGACCGATGGTGCGGGAAGCACAGCCTTCATACAGCCGCAGTAACGGATCGAGGGTTTCAATGGCCGACACATGCACCCATAGGGAATGGGGACGTTTTTGGCCGATCGCGCTATTCTGACACCGTTCCGCCACGATCTCCAGATTGCCCAAACTCATCAGCATCAGGTCTGCGGCTGCACAGGCTTGCTGATAGCTGCCGAATAGACTTTTGATGTCGGTCTGCACCACCGTGGGCAACTCGCGGAACTTGGGTCGCCGCCCAAAGTGGCTGAGGGCGAGGTAAACCAGTAGGTCTTGGCGGCGGCGATCGCGAATCGCATCCCATTCTTGGGGATTGGTGGCGTGCAGGACGATTTGGAAGGCGCGTTTCAGGGTGCCAAACTGAGCCGTCAGGGTTGGGGACTCCGGCAACTCCTCCGGGTCGGGCAACCGTCCCCGCTCGGTGAAGAAGGCCATTAACGGCGTAAGCAGTTCTTTATAGTCCTCGAACCGTTGGTTGGCGAGGCGGACTTTGGGGATGGATACGCGCGATCGGAACCGCGCGGCGCGAAAACTCTGCGCCTGTGCTTCATCCCGAAACACAAAGTAGATGCCCAATCCCGCCGGAACCGCATCCACCCCCAGCACTTGGTCGATGTAACCCTTCAGTTCTTCCTGGTCGTAGTATTTCTGAAACGTATTGCGACTGGTGATAATCCCATCGCCATAGGCCATTTGGCTATTGCCTTGGGCAATCAACACCTGCGCCGCCACAATCAACACCTGTTGGGTGAGTGCCCAAGCGTTGACCAACGCTTCACGCCGCTCCGCCTGCGACTCGATCACGTTGATGATGTAGCCCAAATTCACCACATCCGCCGCCACCTGGGGCGCGTCTGGACGGTAGTAGGGATCCCATCCGGCACTCTGGTACCCTAGTTTGGCTACCCGTTCCAAGTCGCCACCTTGGCCGCAGCCGTAGTCAAAAAAGCTGGTGGTTTGGTTCAGCAATCCGGCTTCTAAGGCCAGTCGCACGGGTTTGGAAAAGTCGTTGCGGCTGATGGCAGCTTTGTGGCGATCGATTTTCAGCGGTAGTGTGGTGGACTGTGGTGTGGCGGACTGAACTAGGGTATGGCCGTGCAGGGTGACGTTGCACTGAGCTAGCCGAGTCTCCCAGCCCATCCGCGTGCCGATCGCCCGTGGATTGTCCAACAAGCCCAATGCCGCTTCCTGCTGGGTCAAGGCGACAAAGGTTTGATAGTGGGGATAGTCGGTGGTGACGAAGGTTTCTTTGCGATGCAGGATGAAGGGGTTGGTGGCGGCGGTGTAGTCCCGCTGTTGCACCGTCTGGGTTTGCAGGTTCACCTGGGTGCTGCTGTGCAGGGCGGGATGGGGGTTGGTGTCAAAGTCGGGATAGTGGAGGTAGGAGAGGCTGGGTTTCGCAAGGCTGAATTTAATCAGGGTGATCGGGGTGGCGGCGGGGAGCAGTTGCCGTGCGGCTTGTTCGTAAGCTTGTAGGGTGGGGTCGAGGGCGGCGAGGGCGGAAATGTGGATGTACAGGGCATCGGGTAAGCGTTTGCCGATGGGACTGGTTTGGCAGAGATCTGCGATCGCGGCCAGCGACATCGTGGGGTCAAAGGCAACACGGTTGGTCACAACAGGACGTTCGCCCCAATGCGCTTGAGGATGGCGAGAACGTTGTAGATTTCATGCCCTGGATTATCCATAGAAAATCGCCGGGACAAAGCGTATTGGGGAGTTTCCCCGTTAATCAGTTTAATGAACAAAAATTCCCGGCCATTGGTGGCGAGGCCAAACACAGGCAGGGTTCGATCAGGGTTAGCCATCATGTAGGTCAGGGCTTGCGGCAATGCTTCCATGACATCAAACCGGGTGCGTTTCGATTCAATGATCAGAATCCACAGCCGCTGCTTGACTACCAATACATCAATCCGCCCTTTCACCAAGCTGCGATCTTCATCCTCTGCGACTAGCGGGATCGACACCTCAAATTCCATCTCTACATCAAACGGCGGTTGGTAAAATCCCGCCAAATCCAGCAAGGGAGACACCACCACCATGTTGACGAATCCTTCGGGCAGCGATCGCTCAGACAAATAGCCATAATTCGCCTGTACCCGATCCAACACCTGTCGCGCTAAATCGTTCGGTGCAGCAAAGGGGGGCAGCCATTCAGCGATCGCGGTGCCATCCGTCTGCACTAAGCCAAACTGTTGTTTAACTTGGCGCAGAGTGAGATCACTGGCGGAAATGGCTTGTACCATAGCAACGGATGGTTAATACGAGGGCGATCGCTGATTATCCCCATATTTTAGGGGATAGTTCAGGAGTGATGGCAATCGATTGCGTCATGATCATGGTATAGATCATTTGTTTTAATTGAGATTAAAGCACCATCAAGAGGTTGAGAGAGTGGCTGTTACGTCTTTGCCCACAGTTGAAAACCGCCAGTTTTTTGCCCGTCACGAAACTTTTCATCCCCGGTTTGGCTGGCTTAAAAAGGGGTTCGATCGCGCCGCTGCTGATCCGGAGATTTTCGGGCGGGAGGACGCGCCGGTGCGGTTGGGGGTGGGCAAGAATATGGTGCGGGCGATTCGCTATTGGTGTCAGG
>CAZJZR010000172.1:0-7264 GCA_964550475.1 uncultured bacterium | reverse complement strand
AGCAGCATGGCCCCCATTTGCCGTTGATTGTGGATGCGGCGATCGCCACTGCGGTTCTCGCCCATGCCTTGACCCAGTTGGAACCAGAGGTTCCCGCCTATGCGTTGCCAACGTTGCACTATGGCAAGTCGAATGAACATTGGCATTTTCCGGGCACGATTACCCTGAGTGCCCAAACGCTGATGGCGATGTTGATGGAGGTGGGGGAAAGTCTGTACCGGGCAGGATTTCGCAAATGGGTGTTGCTGAATGCCCATGGCGGTCAACCGCAGGTGCTGGACATGGTGGCGCGGGATTTGCACATTGCCCACGGTGATTTTTGGGTGTTTCCGTTGTTTGTTTGGCGGGTGCCGAATGTGACGGCGGAGTTGCTGACGGCCAAGGAGCAGGAGTTGGGCATCCATGCCGGGGATGCGGAAACCAGTCTGTTGCTGTCGATTTTGCCGGAACAGGTGCGGCTGGATCAGGCGGTGGCGGAATATCCCCACGGGTTGCCGGAGGACAGTTTGCTGAGTATGGAAGGGGCATTACCGTTTGCTTGGGCAACGCAGGATCTGAGCCGCAGCGGGGTGTTGGGGGATCCGACAACGGCGACACGGGAGAAAGGCGATCGCATCCTCAACTCTCTGGGCACGGCTTGGGCACAGGTGATCCGGGATGTGTATCGCTTCCGTCCCCCTACCGCCTCAGCTATGCCTCGTCCAGAATAAGGTTGTTCACAATAAGATCGCCTGCCACCACGACTTACCTCATGCTTAAGCCGCGATCGCAGGCGATCTACCATTTTAGTTGCTACAGTCCGAATTCCAAAGCGACTTTAACCAAAGCGATTACCCAATCCAGACGGCGAGGCAGGTCACTTTAATCAATAGGGATCAATCAAAGTGCGGCCTACGCTGACCCTAATTGCGTAACCGTCGGGTCAGATGCTCTGAGGCAAACGGCATTTCGCAAACCTACTTGCTTATAGCACTTTTCCAGACCATTAGGAATGGTGAATCCGTGCCAGATTTCCACTGAGTTACAGGCTGAGCAGCATGGGCTATGCCCACACCACCGCAAGCGGTTATATAGATTTACTTATAGAGTTCGGTGGACAGGCGGAACGCCAGCACAGCAGGAATCAAAGCAACCACAAGGGCGATATAGACTTGCGTATCTGTCATGAATTCAAAGCTCCTGATCTGAAAACAAATCTTTGAATAATTTCGGCTAAACTGACGCACTTGGGTACAAGTTTTTACATGATGTAACAAAAGGTCGGTGCCGTGGATGATGGCATGGCAATTAACTCCCCACAACCGCGAGGATTTCGTCGTCGAGGCAGAAGTCAATCTCTGCCCGATCGCGGCCTGAGACCAAATAATCGGTTTGGCAGGAAGCCTTTAAGCCGCTGATCAGATCAAATTCGGGGTGCCAGTTGAGGTCGGCGATCGCCTTGTGAATGGAGGCGAAGAAGTGTTGTTCCCGCAAGGGGAAGCCTTTGCGTTTGCCAAAGTTAAATTGCTTGGCATCGTAATGCACCAGTTTGACGGCATCGACAGATTTGCCCGCCGCGATCGCGCAGGCTTTGACGAGGCCGTTGAAGGTGAGGTAGCGATGGCCGGAGATACTAGACCTCTTGCACATTGCATGAAAGTCAATTGTTGGGTTGCCAAGATCTCCGCCCTCCCCCTTTTCTTGTATGTCCAAAGGGGCATTTAAGAAAGGGGGATGTAGCTTGCTTCCCGTAGGGTGGGCAAGGATTGGCGGCTAGGGGCGGGTTTAGCGGCAAAATTATCGATAGCATGGTTAGATAAACAACCAAACCTGCCTCTACAGTCACCGATGGCTATGGCTGAGATGCCCTCAAGTAGCCATAAATTCCTGATTCCACAAATTGCTTATTCCACGTCGTCGTGAGCAAAGCGATTGTATAGGAAGTCGAGGGCGCGGTTCCGCAGGTCGTAGTATTGCGGGTCTTCCATGATTTGGGCGCGATCGCGGGGACGGGGGAAGGGAATCTCCAAAATTTCGCCAATTCCCGCAGCGGGGCCATTGGTCATCATCACGATGCGATCGGCGAGGAACAAGCACTCATCAATATCGTGGGTCACCATCAATACCGTACAACGGTGATCCAAGAAGATTTGTGACAGTTCTTCCTGCATTTCTTCTTTGGTGATAGCATCCAGTGCCCCAAACGGTTCATCGGAGTTGGTGAACCTTGCAAAACTGTTACTAACTCATTCTGTAGCTGTGGTAGGTTCTGGGATGGGATCTGTAGATGTGCCAAAGGCAATCCGTAAAAATGGTGGAGCCAGAAAAGTAGTCAAAATCACCATAATAATAATCGACACCTCCAACGGCTTATCCAAAATACCGCTAGCTGAGCCAATGCCAGCAAACACCAGACCTACCTCACCTCTAGGAATCATCCCCACTCCAATCGCCACTCGATTGATTCCGGGTATGCCAAACACAGCCCAGCCCGTCACCAATTTGCCGACAATTGCCCCCCCTACTAAAAAGACTGCAATCAATAGACCCGCCCGATTTTCGGGTACCGCCGGATTCAAAACACCAAGGTCAGCCCGCGCTCCCACCGTCACAAAGAAAATGGGCACTAATAAATCAGCGACGGGTTTGATTAATTCATCTAACTCGTTGCGGGCATCGGTTTCATCCAGCACCAAACCCGCTGCAAAGGCACCCAAAATTGCTTCGAGATGAATGGCGTTCCCCAAAAATGCCATAAAAAAAGCGAAGATAAATGCCGGAATCACAATATTTCCACGAGTTTTGAGCTGATCCACGATCGCCACAAAACTTTTGTTAAAGACACTGGCCAGCAAAATTGATCCAGTCAAAAATGCCGTAGCACTGACAATCAAATAAATAACATTGGCGACATCAATCTCACCCGTTTTGGCTAAGCTAGCGACAACAGCCAAAACAATAATGCCGAGAACATCATCAATTACCGCCGCGCCAACAATAATTTGCCCTTCTTTGGATTTGAGTTGACCTAACTCTGCCAATACTTTAGAAGTAATGCCGATACTCGTTGCCGTCAACGCAGCTCCCGCAAAAATTGCCGGAATTGCAGGCACATGAAACAGCAACATCAATCCTGCCGTACCTGCCGCAAACGGTGCTGCGACTCCAACACATGCGACAACCGTAGCTTGAATTCCCACTTCTTTCAGTTGCCGTAGATCGGATTCTAGCCCAATCTCAAAGAGCAGAATAATCACCCCGATTTCAGCCATCACTGAAATCACTTCACTTTGCGACTCAAAGATCCGAGTCAGCGCATCCGGTGCTAATTGATTTAATCCTTGCAGCGTCGTCATAATCACCGAGTCAGAGGCAGACAGCCCTCCTTCGGGAAAGATCACCAAGTGCAACGCTGAAACACCGACAATCACACCAGCGACTAGTTCCCCCAAAACGGGTGGGAAATCCAATCGCCGAGCGACTTCTGCACCAAACTTGCTAGCCAGATAAATCACCACCAGTGTCAGCAACACGCCAGACAGAATAATGGGTGCATCCTCAGCAACGACAGTCGCTAGCAAGGGTATCGGAGCCATCAGAGCAGCCGTCCCCCCACTAAAAAGAGACAGAATGTTGGACAAAATCATGAGTTTAAAGCGATGAAGGTTAGGGGTTTGAGGGAGTCAGAAAACTGCGGAGGGTTGTGAAAAAGGCAACCGAGCAAGAGCCGTTAGGCTTTGAATACGGTTGCCTAGAGCGCCGAAGTCATGACCTGGCCATTGAGGTCTACGTCATCTAGATACCACAGCCCTCTGGGCCACAGAAACTTTGCCCGTACAAAACCTCCGCATCACAGAGATAGATCATGCCTGCAAAATCAGTGAAAAACTTCTCTGCAACCTGGCTCGCGATCGTCTGAGCCATAATGCGATCGGGGGTGAGTACCTCAAATTTAATATTTGCCGTGGTGTCAGAAACGCTAGGATGTCCGGTCGAGCGCACGTTGCGACTGCCTTTACCGCCAGTTTCCACCACCGTATAACCACTCGCCCCAGCGTCTTCAATGATTGCGGCGACCTTTTTCAGTAGAACCTTTTCCGTGACAATGACAAGTTTTTTGGCTGGTTTAGCCATGTTGCTGACCTCGTTGACATGTGTACATTAATCTACTGGGTCTGCCGAGCCAAGGGAGCACCGACAGACCGTGCCCCGTCTGGGATTAGCCGCCGAGTGCTTGGGCAAGACCCAGGAAAAAGGGAATACATAAGCCGATCGCCACAGGTGTACCGATGGCTGTGGAGGCACCAATATAGGCGGATGGATTGGCCGACGGGATACCAGCCCGCAGTGTGGGCGGACCTGAAATATCTGAACTGGAGGAAGCAATGACGGCTAGGATGACGACACCGCCCATACTGAATCCCGCAACTTTGTGGATAATTAGGCCAAGACCGAAGGCGATCAGCCCATGCACAAACGGTGCTATGACGCTATACACGACATACCACTGAGCCACCTTACGCAGTTCGCCAATTCTTGACCATGCTTCCATGCCCATGACCAGCATCAAGATCGAAAGCAAACCACGAAAGAGGGGATCGTAAAAGCTTTTATAGACACTATCGGGCTGGGTAAAGATGCCAAGCGCAAGACCTAACAACATTGCCGATAAGGCTGGCCCCCGCAGGCTTTCCTCAATGATCGGCCAAATCTTGACCCGATTAGTGGCTGGTTCGCTGAAAGATTCCTCTCCAGTAGAATAGGCAGCTTCTTTACGCTTCTTTTTATTGAGATAAATGTTGGCCACCACGATCGCGGTCACAAGGGCAGGAATATCCATGAAGGGATAGAGCGCGCCCGCCCATGCCTCAAAGGTCATCTTTTGTTCTTCCAGCACCGTCAGACCAGCGGCCATCGTGGAACCACTCACAGCTCCAAACAATCCCCCAGTGGCGATCGCATCGACGACTTTAACCTTTGGCAGCTTAGCTAATGTATAGCGGGCAATGAAGACGATCGTAATGCCGACCACAACCGCACAGATCATGGGCAACACCATTTCCGCCAAGTTGGAATTACGGATGGCAATTCCACCCGTCAGACCGATTTTGGTCAGCAACATGAAGACGATGATCGTACAAATCGCATCGGGAATTACCAATTCACTCCCAAGAGCAGCAATAATCATCCCACCAATCAAAAAGGCGAGTGTTGGGGACTGCAACTGCTTCACGAAGTCCATGACAAACAGGGACCAAAAATCCACGAATACCTCCTTTTACCCCCTCTAATGAGAAGGATTGCAGTAAATGAACTAAATGAGTAACTGCCCAGGTAATTGCTTGCTGACTCTATCCCAGCCGAAGGGAAGCAAGCTACATCCCCCGCCCCCTTCTCCCAAGTGGGAAGAAGAGGAGTTCCAACGTCCCTCTGCCTTTTGGTGAAAGGGATTTAGGGTGAAGGTAAACTGGGCAGTTACCTCAGTGAACTAAATGAACTGTGAATGTAACCGTTCACTCCCGGACAGCAGAGGAACAAGCGGGCGTAGGCCACAACACGTTTCCCATGGGGGAATGTGAACAGTTACACTGTGAACAGTTCAAAAGAGTAAGAATGAAGCACGTCTTCATCCCTAGAGCCAACCTGTTGTACAAGCAACTGTAAACAAGACTGGCGAAACCATCCGCTGGGTCGATTCAGAGAACCAGGTTGGGATACCCCCAAACAATGCGGCAAATAACAGAAACTGACCCATAGATCCAACTAAGGGAACCTCCCCCCATGGATTGCCAAAACGGCGTTGCTGAATTTAGAGATGAGCTAAGAGTTGGATGAAGTAAAACTTCGGTTCAATTCATCCTGCTATTCAGCCACACCGCCAAAACCACCCCCCTTCAGCCATGCTGTATCAGCAGAAGCTTCGGCGATCGTCAAAAATCTTTGTCGAGATAACGACGTAAACAAATCGGTCATTCAGGTCTCCGTCTCGTAATCGAGGTCTCTGTCATCGAATTGCCTAGGAGTCGGCTTAAAAAAAACGTTCCTAGGACTGATTCAGATGCCCAACGCTTACACAAATGCAGTCCAGTAGCAGACAATCCATTAAACATTTTTTTACTGAATTAATCAGCTTAACTAATTAGCTGGTTAACTAATTAGCTGGCAATACTCATCTATTCGGATAGTTAGGAAACCTAAGCAACTTCCAAATTCATACTCACAACACCGTTATCGTTAGGAATGCATGATTACCATGTCCTGATATGCCGCTTTCGGTTGTGTGAGCACACCCCACACCAGTAAAACCATTAACCAGTAGGTTATTCCACCATATAGCCGCACCTCATAAATATGAAGACGGCTATGGAAACAGTTATAGATGGCGGGGGGATATTTTCTGGAAGCTACTAATGAGACAGCTTTTAAACAGGCCGTTGGCAATCATTGAAATGCCATAATTTGCCATAATTGAGGACACAGAAACTGCGCCCTATAAACCGAAAAAAACTATGATCAACTAGCAGATCGGTTTTCATCAACGCCTGGTTTAACCTGTGCTCATATCACCGACTTCGTAACCACGCTGCCTGCAAGCAGAATTGCCGAGTCAATTTTTCAGTTATTTCCATCCGAAGGTAAGTATTTCTAATCTAATTAAGAAAATTTTCTTAGATTTCAGCTTACCTGCTTAAGGAACTATTAAGCAATCATCAACTAATGATTTATCAATCAAAAAGCCAAGCGCATCTATAAGTAAAAACTTTCATTGGATTTATCAATCACAACCATTACTATGTAATGGTTGTAGGGTTTATGGATGGCACGTTGAACGTAAGCGCAAATGAGTAATTGTTCTCTATCCTTTGGTTAATTACTCCACAGAGTCAGGGGGGCTTAGGTCATACTCTCGCTGCAAAACTGAAGGGGAGAACCGACCCGATGATTCTATAGGTTTATCAATGCTTGCCATTATGTTTTATTGATATTGCTGCTGAGAGCCGATTCGGAAAGTTAATTTTTCGTACCGAAGGGTACGAAAAATTAACCCTTCTTATTCCTTTTCGGATACATTCTGTAAGTGGCGTGGTGTACACGACCGCCAGCGGTATATGTTGTAAGGACACGCCAATGCCTTGTCCCTGTCTATATCACGGGGAGATGATTTTTCTGCAAGTTCCTTAATGACTCACAGCCGCGAGGATTTCGTCGTCGAGGGAGAAGTCAATCTCGGCCCGATCGCGGCCTGAGGCCAAATAATCGGTTTGGAAGGAATCCTTTAAGCCGC
>CAZJZR010000171.1:3340-7283 GCA_964550475.1 uncultured bacterium | reverse complement strand
CCCGAAGCCCAACAGGCGATCGCCCAACTCAGTGCCGACAGCCAATTCCTCGACCAAGTACGCGAAATCATCCGTTTTTTCAAATCGGCGTAGAGAGGTAGGGGACAGGCGTGAGCATACAATCCCACATTGGATTACCGAGACGACTTGAGTTTGTCGATCTTCTCGGTAATCAGCCCCGTCAGCATACTCATGATGGTGCGTTTGCGCGTCCGGATATTGGCCGTGACAGACATGCCTGATTGCAAGTTAACTGGACGGTTGCGAATCATCAGCGATTGGCGTTCCAGTTGAATGTCAGCCGGAAACCGATAGAAAGGATAGATTTGATCGGGAGCTAGGGCATCCGAGCCAATCCGCAGTAAACGACCCTTAACATCACCAAATTCACTGTAGGGAAAAGAATCCAACCGCACATCCACATGCATACCGGGTTCGACAAACCCAATATCTCGATTGGTGATAAACACTTTGGCGACCATTTTGCCGCTGGGGACAATTTTGAGGATCGGTTCGCTGGTATTGGCGACAAATCCGGGGCCAGCGGGTTTGAGGTCAAAGATGGTGCCCGCTATGGGAGCGGTGATGACTTGATACTTTAATGTGACTTGGATTTGGCTCAGTTGGCTGTTGATTTCGGCAATCCGTTTGTCGTTTTCAACGATCGCCTTGGTTAACTGACTGTCAATTTCGGCAATCCGTTTGTTGTTGTCGGCGATGTCTTTGAGTTGGGTTTGCTGGGTAATGGCGGTGGTATTCTGCAATTTTTGTTGGGCTTGGGTGATTGCCAACCGCAACCGTCCATCTTCCTCAATTAACCGATTCAATTCCGCCGCACGGGTGTTGACCTGTTGTTGCTGTTGCAGGTACTGGATTTTGGCGATCGCGCCATCCTGAGCTGGTTTTTCAATATCCTTCAAAATATTTTGATTAATCCGCAACATCTCACGGGCATTGCCCAACATCACCTGATTTTGTTTTAACTGCTGCTCTAGTTGACTCACTTCCAATCGAGCCGCCGCCTGCCGTGATGCTTGTTCGGTAGCGGCAGACTGGAACCGTTGTTGCTCCTCTGCGGTTAACCCAGACGGATCTCCTTGCTGCAACTGCAACCGATACAGGCGATTTTCTGCACTTAGCCCAGCTCGATTACGGGTCAATGACAACATCTCTGGCGATAACTGTATCCCGGCGATCGCTGGCATGTCTGTCACCGACTGACTATCACCCCGCATTTGGGCTTGATAAAACTGATTTTCTTGCAGCAGTTTGCGCCGAATTTGCACCAACGATAGCAGTTGGGCACGGGCAGCGGTTTGATCAAACCGTAGCAGGGCTTGTCCCGCGTTGACAGATTGCCCTTCCCGCACATAAATCGCCTGGATCACACCACCGATGGGAGCTTGGACTGGCTCCACTTCTTCCTCTGGCTCCAGTTTGCCTAAGGCCGAAACCGCCTCTTCCACTTCGGCAAAACTGGCCCACGCAATGCCAAATCCAGCCACTAAGACAATCACCCACAAAATCGCTCGCGATATCACAGGTGATTGCCGCAAGATCACAGGTTGGTCAAAACTGTTGGACTGCATAGATGGAAGGGTGTGGATGGGGCGGTAAAACGCAACGGCTAATGTTGCACACTGGTTGATAGTGTTTGCGAGTAACCGTTCACTCCCCTTACAAAGAGGAACAGGCAGGCGTAACCCGCAAGCCTATAATACTGCTCTGAGCACAGGGGTTCTTGGGGAACTCCTGTGCTCAAGAGAGACTGGCTATCGCATCACCACCATAGGTAGATCACTCGGCCAAGCTAGGTTCAAATTGCCACTGGATTGGGCAAGCCGATATTCGGCAGGGTTGTTTGGGTTAGTCAGGAAACCGATCAGCGAATTTAATCGCGAAGCGATTGAGAGCAGGCTTCCAATCACGGATAGGCATCGTCCACTTTTTGGCCATAATCGACTCAATCGCATTGGTGGTGTAAATTGCCTTACGAATCTCCGAGGGATAAGCAAAGAAGGGAATAATCCGTTGCCAATGCGTCAACTACGATTTGCTGATGGTGGGATACTGTGGATCCCAGACTTGGGAAGAACGAAGATGACTGTGTGCCAAGAAAATCCGCTCCAGAGATTAGCTACTGGAGCGGGAGGAGTTAATCTCCGATATGCCAAAACTTAGGTTTTGCCAAAATTTTAGGCGATAACGAAGATGTTTGTATTGGTCATGCTAAGTCCAGTATTAAGAGTTGCCAGTTGTTGTCCTGCATTTGTTCCGGTGCCATCTGAGTCATAGAATAGAGCACCAGTCGAACTGTTGTAGATGAATCGAGTACCTGCTGAACTGGCAGCATCCGATGCACCGAGTTGGAACTGGGCTGCGGTGATCGAAGTATTGACCATATTGGTACTTAAACCATCACCAAAACCTGATTTGGAAACAACGATCGTGTCATCCGTCACTACGAAATCGGTAATGGTGTCAATTCCTTCAGAAGAACTGTTAAACAGAAATTGATCGTTGCCATTGTTACCTGTAAGTTGATCGGCCCCACCGAGTCCTAGGAGGATATCATTACCATTACCGCCATTGATGGTATTGACTGCACTAGTTCCTGTAAGGTAATCACTTTGGGATGTACCTATGAGGGTTGAGCTATCGGCTTCTAGATGCACGTTGAAATTGAAGCCTGCAGAATCAGCATCGCCATCGACTAATTGGCCTACAAAATTCAAGTCTGTATCAAAGTTGGAGGTAGATTTGGTGGTTACGTCAATTTTGATGATCTTGAAGACATCATTGTCTGACGTATCTGCATAGTTATTTCCTGTGGCTGTCAATGTCACAGGATTATTCCCCGTGAGGCTATAGCCTGTACCCGTTAGGTTTTCCGTGCTGCTAACAGCCTGTATGCCATAGATCTTGTAATTGGTACTGTCATAGTTCGCTTCAGTGATATTGACAATCTTGAAGGAGCCAGCACCTGTTTGATAGTCAGCAGCATTATTGGCTATGAGTAGTTTCGTCGTGTACTCTGGCAACCCATTGGTAGCAAAGTTTTGATTATAGAGTTTGAGCAGTACAGCAATGTCCTCACCATCCGTAATTTGATCGATCGTGATGGATAGAGAGTCAACATAGGCTCTCGATGCATTGGGATCGATTGTTGCCAATGGGTTTTGAGGAGGGCTTGTAGCACCACTCACTGGATTGACTGTGTAGAAGTCGTAGTTGAGCAGTTCTCCCGCTTGAACGGTGTCTGAGTCAACCCCTACTGTATCGGTGCTGATATTGACATAGGAAGTAACAGCACTCTTGAATACCTCTCCTGCATCATAACCAAGATCGTTATTCGTCGTTACCAGGTCATTAGCGTCGCTAGGCGGAGAAGCACCTTGAGCCGAAAGCACACCGAAGAAATTGGCAGCTTCACTATACTGCTGAACGACGATTTCAGGAGAGTTATTTCCTGTTGTGTCGTAATTGAAGGACTTAAACGGTGAACTCGTGGAAAATGTTGTCTGGCCACCGATTGGATCAGTCAGATCAAACGTATAGGTTCCGTTTGTCTTATTGAAAGTAACCGTTCCGGTGGCTGTTTCTTGCTGGGTCGAGGTAGGGCCAGCGAAATATTTGAAGCTGAAGGCATAGGTGACCTGCGTATCGGTTTCACTGTTCCAGTCAAGTGTCTGATTTGTAATTGCTCGACCAGTAGGTGTGGTACCTCCCTGCGCGGTGACACCAGTGAAACTTTGTAAAATCACACCATCTGTTGATGAATTACCAACAGAGTCTGCACCAACACTAAAGTTGTAGACACCATTCAGCGGCTGATTAGTGTTGTAACCGTAGATATTGGAGATAGACGTTGTTTTCGGGCCGTCGTCAGTGAACTGAACCACATTACCCAGGTCAGAGGTATCTGATGCAGTATCGCCGTCCC
>CAZJZR010000171.1:0-3240 GCA_964550475.1 uncultured bacterium | reverse complement strand
GGTCATCGGTGGACAGCACTCCTGCCGTCAGCACGTTCGCGTCTACCTTCGGGCCATCATCGAAGAGGGTGAAGCCGCCTAGTGGGGTGGAGCCTATCTCCACGTATTTGCCGCCTGTGACTCCCAGATCAAAGGTGCGGTTACTGTCGGCTGGTGCGGCATTGCCGACGATGAAGCGATCGAAGGCTTGCAACCCTTCTACCTGGAAGCGATCGCCCGTTCTTAAACCCTTAATGACGACACTCTCGAAAGTAGAATCGCTGTTATCTTCATTGTAAAAAAAGACCGAGATGCCATTACCTACGTTATACTCTGTGCCTGCTGACTTGCCTGCAGCAGAAAAATCTACGATCGGGGTAGTGAAATTTCCGTTGCGAAATACCTGGATCGACTTGATATCCACATTAGAGGCAATTGCACCCGCCCCATTACGCAAAGCATCTCCTTGCGGATTGTTGCTTACATCCTGGAGCCGCACCTCCACATCCGCTCGGGTATTGGCACTGCCTGGGTTGAGCTGGGTAACCGTGGAGAAAGCACTGGTCAACAGCTTATGTTCACCATAGTTCAGAGTGCCGATAGTCTTGGGATCGCCCGCTGCATTGGTCACAAAGTCATAGAGCACCCACTCATTCCAGTTCACAGCCTGACTACCGACCCCGATCGCCGAAGCGACACCCGCCACATTACTCGTGTTGATCGTGCCGTTGATAATTCCTAGCGGCTTGCCCTTGGAATCGAAGGTCTCGACCTTACTGGTGACAAGCACATCAAAGGACGTGGTTGGGTCAGGGCCACCGGCTGGCTCTTTGAGGACACCGAAGGCATTTTGCCCCGGTGGGATACCCGTGAAGTCGGAATAGGTGAGTAAGATATTGGTGACCGCAGACACCAGCGAGTTCATGCTTACTGAGTCATTGGGGTCAGTTGCAGTTGGGTGATAGATGGGTACTGCATCGTTATACAACAACGTGTAAAGCGTGTACCCAGTTACCTGCCCAGATGTGAGCACAGGAAGGTAGAGCAAGCGGAAGGCAACTAGGGAACTGCCAGCGACCTGACCCTCGAAATACCAAGCTTCTGCTCCCGTTCCGGATGTCGCTTTGGTCGCGCTAGTCAAGTTGATGGAGGTACCATTCAGATCCGTCAGTCCAGTATCAAAGGTGCTATTCGTGAGCGCAAATGCAACGCTTGTAAAGGAGCCTCCCAATGATTGGTTGGTCACGACAGCAGCATCCGTATAGCCTGCGAAGCGTGACAAATCATAGTTATTCAACAGGGTGGTCAATGCCGAGGCTGCAGTCGGATCACTAAGATCGATCTCGTTCGTTCCCTTTTGAAATCCCGCTGTCTGGTCAAGGGTTAAGACAGGATAAGGGGTGGTAGAATCCGTAAACGTGGTCTTCGCCACCTGATCATCTTTCGTGCCAAACCGACCATCCTTTCCGGCAGATCTCGCTGTCAAATTCAACGTCGCATTCAAGGCATCCGGCGTACCACTTCCCGTGCCATTGTTATCCATTGGCACAACCCAAGTTGTCACCACTTGGCCATTGGCGACCCCATCCAGATCACCCACACCGCCATCCGTCACAGTAAATGGCTTATATGTATCGACATCGCCATCGTCCCCCGGATCAGTCGGGTCATCAGCAATAGCGAACTGGATTGTTGAGCCAACCTTAAACCCACTGGCGGTAATTTTTACGGTTTCACCGGGGGCATAGTCTAGCTTATCCGTCGTCACTAGGGGAGCAACCAGATCATTGGTCAAAAACTCGTCGCCCATGACTCCGTACCTCACTCTCAAGTATCAAAATTAACTGAAGGAATTACTAGGACGGGAGCAGACGATGGGGACTTGACTCTGGTCTGTACCACATCCAACGATCGCACGCTTGATCCCGTCTTGCTTGGATCTGGGGTTACATCACCCTCGGTAAAACCGTGGGCAACACTGGAGCCAACTCCGGTTCTGCCATCACACTAGTCAAAAACTTGTGATCCACAATGTCGTGGAATGCCCGCAGATCATCCTGCCAATGCTCGATGTGTCGGCGTAGCTGCGACAACCGCCCCTGACCGTTAGCGGCTAGTTCATAGTGGAAATTAGCGGCAAACAACACCGCTGGAATCGCCTCACCCTCTGGGGGCTGCAACCGTGCCTCATTAATTGCCAGTCGCAATTGCCGTCCTTTCAGCGTGTACACCAAATTCACCGCCGCCTGCATCGGTGCCGAACCGATCGCCTGCCACGCCCCTGGAGCCAGCAACGTTTCAGTCATAAACTGATGTGCCCCATCAGCTTGCTCAAACGTGACAAAGCGGCGCGGGTTAATCCCCACCGCCTGATAGTCCAGATTCGGCAACACGCCCACATATTGACTGGCTACTCCCGGCATCGCTAGCTCTGTCGTTTCTGCAATGGCTTGGGAGAAGGTTACCGATCCGGGCTGCGCCAAAATTGACACGCCATTGTTAAACATCACTTGGGCGGCATTGTTACTTAGCACCGCAGGCCGCGCCAGTTCCCAATCCGCTGGCACCACCCCACTACCCGTCAAAAAATCCATCGTCAAGATAGCGGGATTATGATTTTTCACCGCGACAACAATGGCTAGCTCTTGAATATCCAATTTAGTGTTCATAGGTTTAATGAAGTGAAGCGACCTAGGCCGTAACGCTGACTAGGGGAATGTTGAATTGAATGAATTGAATCGAATATTTTTTGATGGAAAAATTTTGGCTAGACAACTGGATAGAGAGGCATAACCTGGGCAAGTGCAGTCTGTTAAGAAAGCAAAAATTCGGAACAGACTCAATTAGCCTGTTCTCCACCTGCATCGATATCACTCCAACTCACACCAAAGGCATCCTGATACCGAGAGGATCACTGCACAAAATTCTTGAATGGAAGCAACGAAACCATTCACAGCTCCCCCGGTAAAGAGGGTTGCGGGCTATGCCTGTTTCTTCTTGCCGTAGAGGGGAGTCAACGGTTACGGAGCCATTGAATTGGCGAACAAACACAAATGCTGCGGATACGAGTCCGGTGGTTGATGTGACGGTATGAAGGGTTAGGGGAACGACCAAGGTGATTTGCCAACATCGTGGGCATCACACCCCTACAAATGGCTGGATATATGGATGAAATCACGTATACGTCGAGGTTGGGCGGCCAACCGATGGAACGTAAGTATTAACCGTAGACGATCCTAGGTAATTACGGACGGAGGATCA
>CAZJZR010000170.1:0-7301 GCA_964550475.1 uncultured bacterium | reverse complement strand
TGAATACTTCAGCCACGAAGAAGGGTTGAGAGAGGAACCGCTCAATCTTGCGGGCGCGAGCCACCACCAAACGGTCTTCTTCGGACAATTCATCCAGACCCAGAATGGCGATGATGTCTTGCAGTTCTTTGTAACGTTGCAGGGTGGCTTGAACGGCACGAGCGGTGTTGTAGTGGTCAGCACCGACGATGTCGGGCTGCAACATGGTGGAGGTGGAATCCAGGGGATCCACAGCGGGGTAAATTCCCTTAGAAGCCAAACCACGGGACAGCACGGTCGTACCATCCAAGTGGGCGAAGGTGGTGGCAGGTGCGGGGTCGGTCAAGTCATCCGCAGGCACGTATACCGCCTGAATCGAGGTAATCGAACCTTCGGTGGTGGAGGTAATCCGTTCTTGCAGCGCACCTACGTCAGTACCGAGGGTGGGCTGGTATCCCACAGCGGAGGGCATCCGACCGAGCAGTGCGGACACTTCAGAACCCGCTTGCACAAACCGGAAAATGTTGTCGATGAACAACAATACGTCTTGCTTGTTGGCATCGCGGAAGTATTCGGCCATGGTCAACGCCGACAGCCCCACGCGCATCCGTGCTCCGGGGGGTTCGTTCATCTGACCATACACCAGCGCGATCTTCGACTTGCTTAAGTCTTCGTCGTTGATTACGCCGGACTCTTTCATTTCGTTGTAGAGGTCATTCCCTTCACGGGTCCGCTCACCCACGCCACCGAACACCGACACCCCACCGTGCTTGGTGGCGATGTTGTTGATCAGTTCCATCATGATTACGGTTTTGCCTACGCCAGCACCACCGAACAGACCGATCTTGCCGCCCCGACGGTAGGGAGTCAGCAGGTCAATCACCTTGATCCCGGTTTCAAATACGGAAGGCTTGGTTTCCAATTCGGTCAGCTTGGGAGCGTCCCGGTGAATCGGAGAAGTTTCTTCGGTAGGCACAGGACCGAGGTTATCTACTGGCTCACCCAGCACGTTGAAGATCCGACCCAAGGTAGCCGCACCAACGGGCACGCTGATAGCATCTCCAGTATCCACCGCTTCCATGCCCCGCACCAAACCATCGGTGGAACTCATGGAAACTGCCCGCACCTGGTTGTCGCCCAGCAATTGCTGTACTTCGCAGGTTACAGACACATCTTGTCCGGCTTCATTTTTGCCAGTCACACGGAGGGCGTTGTAGATCGGAGGCATTTTGCCACTGGGAAATTGAACGTCTACAACCGGCCCAATAATCTGGGTGATATAACCAATATTTTTTTCTGCGGTGGTGACCATGCTTATGCCTACTTCACAATTCAGCGATTACAATTCAAGGGTTACGCTTAAGCGATTGAATAAGCGATCGAAAAGTGTTGAATTTAGAACTCTGTAATGCTGCGGGTTAAAGGGCAGAATTTACAGTCCTTAATCTTCCAATCCTTAGATTACCATCGAAGGGATCGGCAATGGGTATTTTCTCTGGATCTCTCTGGATCAATCTCTGGATCAGCTCAATTTGACTCGGAACCCGTTGCCCCATCAGCTTCTTCTGCTGGGGTCGGGGTTGGTTGACTGGACGCTGGTTGACTGTTGTAATATTTCACCGCATAGGTGCGAAACCGCTGCAAATCACCAGCCAAGGTTCCTTCGACAATTCGACCGAGAAACAGGCCATCCATTAATTTGCCAATCACGCTGGGGACAGAGTAGGCCACACTCAGCCGGACAATGCTGGAGCCGCGACGGTCGTAAAACCGAATGGCTCCGCGATTGGGCAAGCCATCCACCGACTCCCATTGGATGATCTGATTGGGGATGACTTTGAGGATGCGCGACAACCAGCTAAACTCGAACCCCCCACTGGCTAACCGCCAGCGGGATAGTTCGGGCTGATCCTCCAAAATCGCGACCGAATCAATCCATTTCATCCACTGCGGCATTTTTTCGAGGTCCGACCATAACTCCCATGCCACTTCAATGGGAACTTCAATTTCAACTTGGACGCTGTGTTCGAGCCACTCAGACATGGGGGATAGGGAGGGAGGATGAGCAATGAATAAACCTTTGCTTATCTTGATAGCCAAGACCTAGCAGGAAATATCATAAACTCGAAAACGAGACAGCACAATCTATCCCTCACCCACTTGTGCTCTGACACGACCTAGAGACGACGCATCACCTCAGGTAGGAGGGTGGCAGGTAACCGAGACAGGGCTTGGTTTTGCCCTTGCAGTCCCCCCACTTGGAAGCAACCCCGGACTGTCTGCACCACATAACCCAAGGCGGTATCGTAGAATTCGGGTTGATGTTGCCAGCCTTGCAATGCCAGTAAGTGCTGACTGAGAGCGGCTTGGAGATGCCGCATCTGGCTATCGGCGTTGGGGGGCAGGGTGGAGTCGGTGGCGAATTGGTAATGGGCGAGACCGAGATTATTGTGGGTGGCAAACCGATCGAAGTTGAGGGTGAGGGGTTGACCTGCTTGTTTCAACTTTTGAATGGTCGCTAAGGCGGCATCATAGGCCGCGATCGCCCGTTGCAAGCACCGTTGTTTAATCCCTGGCTCCAATTTGGGTTGGTTAGCCAAGTGCCAATAGGCCGTGCCCAAGTTATTTTGGGTGGCGGCATGGGCAGTGGGGAATAGATCGACGGTACGGTAGTGCAATGCGGCTTGGTAGGCATTAATTGCCAAACACAGTAATTCTTCCGCTGCCGCTGGTTCATACTGGGCAAGGTTCCAGTAAGCGGTGCCCAAGTTGTTTTGCATCATGGCAAAACTGACGGGTTCCTGGTGGGGATCGTAATACTTCAGGGCTTCGGTGTAGGCCGCGATCGCCTGTTGCAGATTCGGTTTGGATTGGTGATGTTGCGCCAGATTCCAAAAGGCCGTGCCCAAATTATTTTGGGTCGCCGCATATTTCAGCGGATCAGTTTGGGCAGGGCGATAGCGCAACGCTTCCTGATGGGCACGGATGGACTGTTGTAAATTCTCCACTGGGGCATGGGTTCGCGCCAAATCACTATACGCACCACCCAAATTATTCTGAATCATGGCGTAAGAGCTGGGATTAATCACCTGATCCGCTGGGCTGGAATCGGGCAATAAATACCGCAGGGCGTGGTGATAAGAACGGATGGCATTTTCCAGCGCAGGTACTGATTCCTCCAACGACGGAATACAGCGGGAGAGCATCCAGTAAAAGTTGCCCAAGTCATTAAACAAATCCGACCAGAAGCCAGGGGCAAGGCTAGCCAATGCCTCATCCGACTCATCAGCGATCGCCTGCCCTAACCAATAGGCTGCCTGCTCGTAGGTGAGGATGGCAATCTTTAACCCATCAATGGTGGCATTTCCCTGCTCAATACTTTGGCGATAGAAATTCCCCAAAGCCAGGTACCCATTCACCAACGCCACCGGCGGCACCAGTTGGCTATGGTTTTCCTGCAATTGCCGCAGTAATAACACAGGCTGAATCACCGCCTCATCCACTGTTGGAGGAGCAGCGATCGCCGTAGCAGGACGCGCCAGCACTCCGATCGCGCCAGTCCCATTGGCTCCACCCTCTGTGCCATTGGCATAAGCCACCGTCTGGTCGTGACTGGTCTGAGCCTCAGTTGCATGACCACCCACTAACCGACCTTGGTTAACCCACCGTTGCACATCCGCAGGCAACGTCGCCAACACCAAGCGGTTCAACTCCTCTAACAACGCCTGAGCCGCTAATTGTCCCAGATCCGTTGGATGGCTGGTAACGGCTTGTTCCACATCCACCGAAAAGTCGGTCTGAGGTGAGGCAGGTGTACCCGCGTCCAAGGCAGAGGCCGCTTGTGGTCTAATTACCGTCTGTTTCTCCGGTTGGGCAATCGGACGCAGGTCTGCCTGTACGCCAGGGGTAGAGGGAGGGGCGGTGGGGCGATCGCGCCCAGCATCTGGACTAACCACCTGAGGAGTTGGGTGCGGCTGGCTGAACGGCTGCGGCTGTTGAGGTCGCAGGTGGGTTTGGGAAGCGTTAGCGGGGCGATCGTCCGGAGTCGTGCTGGTGGGAGACGGCGACGGAACGGAGGACACCGAGCTAGGTGACTGGGCTGGCGGTTGCGATCGCGGGGGCTGGCTCGGTACCGACGATTGATCCGCCTGCATGGCATCCGTTGCTGTTGACGGGTTCGCGGCTGGCGGTTGTACGGTTGGGGGAGCTGGATTAGCTGCCGGATTGATCAGGCGATCGGTTGCAGCCGTCACACCAGACCCATCGTGTGGCAGATTGAGCGAGCTAGCGGACTGGGAACGGGTTGCCTCACCGATCGGGTCATCGCCTAGACTTAATTCTGTCCGCAGTTCCGTCCTCAAGTCCGTGGCCAATTGGGTCGTTGCAGGCGGGGGCGTTGTCCGTCCCGCTGCCTCCACAGGATCCGTACCCACATTAAATAGAGGATGACTGAGAATATTGCTGCCCAACCCCGTTGCCGTTGTCCCCGTTGCCGGTTGAGCCACCCGTTGCAATAAAGAATTTAAGGCATCATCATCCGTCGTGGTGGGCAACTGTGGTTTGGCCGGAGTGGCGGGGGAGACCGGAACCTTACTTGGCTCAGATACCCGACTTGGCTCAGCTAATTGAGTTGGCGAGGATTGGCCGATGGCAGCATCCGGATGGATCCCCGTCGGTTCCACCACTGCATCGGGCGACTCCGGCTCCAACAACAACGCCATGCTGTTGTCTAGCGCAGTAGGATCCATGGCGATCGCCGCAGACTGCCCAGACTGTGCCTGATCCAATTTCGCTAAATCCTGATTGAGGATTTCCCACAGATTGGCGGCGGGTTCCACTGCAACCGGAGGCGTGGCCGTCGGCGATACGGCTGCGACCACAGGTGTGGGATTGGGCGGAGGGGGGGGCACCGCTGGCACAGTTTCTGCATCCGCCTCGATCTGCGACAAACCAGTCGATCCAGTTCCAGCCGCCGTTGGCTCTCCGACAAACTCAAATACCCCCGTGCGCCACTGCCAAAATTCAGGAGCCGATTGCTGAATCGAGTAACACCAAGGCCGGGAAACCCACAACAACACACTGGCTTCTAAACTGGGCAAACACCGTTCAATATTTTGCAGATAGCTGAGAAACAGGCGTTGCACAATGGCGGGTTGGCGGGTTAACCGCTCAATGCCAATAATCTGAAAACCCGGAATCTCGGCTTGGTAATGGGTGGGGGGATACTGCAACAACCACTGCGATACTTGAGCCGTGAAGTGTGGATCGGTTAAGTCCAAGTCCAAGGTGACCAACTTGGGATACCCCTGATCCTGCCCCGCCAAGGCAGCTCGATTCAACCGCGTGTGCAGGGCGTTGGCCAATTGATTTCGCAAGGTTAAATCATCGCAAATCGCAAACCAAATCTGTCGCCGCAAATTCAGACTCAGAGCTGATTCTAAGCGTTGATAAACCTGTTGGTTTAGTGCAGAAATTTGGGGAGGCAGGGGTTCCACAGCAGTTTCTGAAAAAGAGATGGGTGATCGGAGTAAACACTCAGGAGCCAACTAGGTTCAGGTTGGCTGCAACTTACCTATTCTCTTCACCAGCAATTGTCATCATTCAGGATGACTCAGACACGCGACAATGATGTATCTTGAGGTTGTTAGAACGGATTTACTGGTTTGGTTAGATGGTGGAGGGTGAATAGTGGATGGTGGATGGTAATTTGGTGTTGCTGAATAGCAGGATGAATTGCAACTTCGTTGCAATTCATCCTGCTATTCAGCAACACCCGTGCTTCCACTGGAGAATTAATTATGATGTCAGCCGTGGGTTCATGGAATCGCTACACAAGGCTGGGAGTGGGGTTTAGTCCGTCTACAGTGGTTAGAGACTGCTTTAAAGGTCTTTCAAGTACCCTCTTCTCCGAAAACTGAGATCAGAATTACCCCGCAATCCGGGATGATTACGAGGATACCAATTACTCCCCATCCACCATCCACCATTCACCATCCACTATCCACCATTCCACCATGCGAACTATCGCCGAAATTAACGACAAGATTAGCCGCCAGCAAGCCGTGGTCTGGACGGTGGAGGAGTTGAAGGCGAAGGTGGCGGATCTGGGCGTGAGTCGGGCGGCGCGGGAGGTGGATGTGATCACCACGGGCACCTTTGAGCCGATGGAAGCGTCCGGGGCGGTGATTAATCTAGGGCAAACGGATCCGCCGATTAAGATTCGCCAATGTTGGTTTGATGGCATTCCGGCCTATGCGGGGTTTGGCGCAGTGGATCTGTACCTGGGGGCGACCCAAAGCCCCGATGCCACCGATGAGGAACGGGGTGGGGGACACATCATTGAGCGGTTGATTAAAGGGGAATCGGTGCATTTGCGGGCGATCGGGCAGGTGACCGACTGTTATCCGCGCCCGTCGTTTGAGACGACGATCACCCGCGACACGATCAACCAGTTCTATCTGTTTAATCCCCGCAATCTCTACCAGAACTTTATTGTCGGCGTAAATGGCGGCGATCGCCCCCTGCACACCTACTTAGGCCCTTTACAACCGCGCCTTGGTAACGCTGTCTACTCCAACCCCGGAGCCATTTCGCCCTTGCTGAACGATCCGGATCTGCAACTGATCGGCATTGGCACCCGCATCTTTCTGGGCGGTGGGGTGGGCTATGTGGCCTGGGAAGGGACGCAACACTTTCCGCTGCAAAAACGATTGCCCAACCGCACCCCGATTGGCCCCGCCTCCACCCTAGCCTTGATTGGCGATGCTAAACAAATGGATGCTCGTTGGGTGCGCGGCTGCTACTTCAAAAGTTATGGCCCGTCGCTGATGTTGGGGGTGGGAGTGCCGTTGCCCGTGTTGGATGAAACGGTGATCGCCCATTGTGCGGTGCAGGATCAGGATTTAGTCGCGCCAATTGTGGACTTTTCCATTCCCCGCCGCGTCCGTCCCACCTTTGGTCTGGTCAGTTACGCCCAACTCAAGTCGGGACGAGTCAATATCGAGGGGAAAGCGGTGCGGGTGGCTCCCCTGGCCAGCATTTACCTGTCTCGCCAAGTGGCGGCGGAACTGAAGCAGTGGATCACCGCCGGACAGTTCCATCTCACCGAACCCGTGGCACCCATTCCCAGCGATCGCGCCTTCCTACCCCAAGACCTCGGTGGTGCCAAAATCCGCCTCAATTAACATCGCCTAACATCGCCGCTAACGCACTGCTCAGGTCAATTCAATTCAATTCAATTCATCCTGCGGTTTAGCAAAACCTGGCTGAATGTAACAACATACTTGGGTTTGCAACATTTGGTATCCAAATGCAGCGGACGC
>CAZJZR010000169.1:0-7310 GCA_964550475.1 uncultured bacterium | reverse complement strand
ATGCTTCTGTCGTTGGTCTAGAAGAACGCCCCATAAATCACCCCCGAAATCGTTGCCATGACCACTACGAGCGACACAAACACGACGGTCTTCTTCGTACCGATAATGCTGCGAATCACCAACATACTCGGCAACGACAGTGCTGGCCCTGCTAATAACAGGGCTAAGGCGGGTCCCTGCCCCATGCCACTGCCAATTAAGCCTTGGAGAATCGGCACTTCTGTCAGCGTGGCAAAGTACATGAATGCTCCAGCCAACGCCGCCACAAAGTTGGATAACAACGAGTTACCCCCGACTGCCCGTGTTACCCACTCCGAGGGAATTAATCCTTCATAACCTGGGCGACCGAGCAAAGCACCCGCCACGATCACCCCCAGCAGCAACAGGGGCAGAATCTGTTTGGCAAAATCCCAGGAAGACTCGAACCATTCTCCGGCTTCATCCTTATTCGTGCTGGTGAGCCAGGATAGCCCGATCACGCCAGCCCCAAAGGCAACCATTGGCTGATCGGAAAACTGAAACGACAGAACCGCAGTCACCGCAGCGATGAGAATCACCTTACCTGCGTTCAGTTCAAACCAGGCAATCAGAATGGCGGCGAGGGCGATCGCCAACCCGCCTGTAATCCACCATTTCACCGCATAAATCGCCGCCCAGGTGCCCACCACGTCTGCGGGTTTTGCCCAGTTCGCAAAGACCAGAATCCCCACCATGACGGCAAAAAAGAGGACATTTTGCCACAGCGGACGGGTGACTTCCGGTTCCGGAAAGCCAGCCTGTGCTTCAAGTTTTTCCAGTTCTTCTTTGCGGAAAATAAACGCCATCAGTAACCCAATAATGACGCTGAACGCGATCGCCCCCACAGCTCTGGCAATGCCCAACGGCAAGCCCAGAATTCGCGCCGTCATGATAATGGCCAGCACGTTAATGGCAGGGCCGGAATAGAGAAAGGCGGTGGCAGGGCCTAACCCTGCACCCATGCGATAGATCCCGGCAAATAGCGGTAGCACCGTACAGGAACAGACCGCGAGAATGGTACCGGAGACGGAAGCCACACCATACGCCAAAACCTTATTCGCCTTGGCTCCCAGATATTTCATCACCGCATCCTGGGAAATGAACACGGCGATCGCGCCTGCAATAAAAAAGGCGGGAATCAGACACAGTAGAACGTGTTCTTGAGCGTACCAACGGACTAAATACAGTGATTCAAAAAAGGCATTTCTCAGCCGTTCTGAATTTTGAATCAGCTCCACAGGCAGGTAAAAGCATAGGAGGAAACCCACCACAATCCAAACCAGGGGTTTCCATTCCGATTTCCAAAACTGCATAAACGCCCCTCCTATCCGAACGATCGGGGAGTCATAGAAGCGAAGAAGAGAAGAAATTAATCTGTTTGGGGCTTAACCGTTCACATCCCCCCATAAGAAAAGTGTTGCGGGCTACGCCCGCTTGTTCCTCCCCTGACGGCTACCGTGTATACAGATCTTGGGACGAGAGTTGTTATCCCCGCATTACCCCCCTTAATCCCCCCTTGGAAAGGGGGGAAATCCAGTTCTCCCCCTTTCCAAGGGGGAGTTAGAGGGGGTCAGGAATGGGACTCTATGCACAAACAGATTTGTGTATACACGGTAGCCCCTGACGGCGAGTGAACGGTTACGTTTGAGGTTCGCGATCGCTAAGCCAATAACAGCGGCTCAATCTCCTTCGCCTCTAGCACTTTGCCCTGGCTCAGCACTTTGCCATCGACAACCAGTGCGGGCGTTTTCATCACGCCGCGCTTAACGATGTCCATGGTGTCAGTGATATGGGCAATGTCAGCGTCTAAATGGCAATGGGCGATCGCGTCTTTCGCATTCGCCTCTAACTGCTGACATTTTTTGCAACCCGTTCCTAAAATTTCAACTTTGAGGGTCATGGTTTCAGTCCTCCCGATGATGCAGCGATGGGTTGTGTAATGGCTCTGTCGAAGTGACCAATGGATGTTGCTGAAACACCACACACTGTTGTCCGGTTGAGGTTTGTGCTAGGCTCCGCTGACATTGATCCACCAGGGGAGTCAGTTGGGCTTTCAGGGTTTGCAGTTGATGAATCATGTCGTCAATGTGCTGCACTTTCTTGAGCAGGCGATCGTACACATCCTGACAAGAAAGCTGCTGCCCATCCTGCAACATCAACAAGTCTTTGATGTCATCCAGGCTCAGTCCTAGAGCTTTGGCTTGGGTGATGAACGATAACCGATCCAGATCGGGCTGTTCATAAAGGCGGTAGCCCGCTGCGGTTCGCTTGGGACTGGGCATCAATCCAATCCGCTCGTAGAAATAAAGGGTTTGAGGATTCAGCCCTAACCGCCGCGAGACTTCACCGACCTGAAACATCGTTCTGGCTCCGTTACGATCTCATGCCCCAATCCTACACCTTATACTCAGGTATAAGGTCAAGGGTTTTGTGTAAAGAATTAATCCGCCGAACCACAAGGCGGTGACGACAAGGGTTGTGGAGCGATTCAGGAGCAGCCGATCGCGATGCGGTGATCATCGGGCGCATTTTGCCAGGTGCTACTGAATAGCAGGATGAATTGCAACGAAGTGGCAATTCATCCTGCTATTAACTCATCCCTAAATTCAGCAACGTCCTATCCCCTAACGAATAGATGCGCCCGTGATCATCTCCTTCATCTCCTATTGGTGGGATTAATCCCAGTTGTCATGCCTGATGCAGACTAACGGAACCCATACTTCGAGGCAGCTTCTCCCAACCATTGCATGGGTTTAGCCAACTCAAACCAGGTGGCTTCCCACAATGCCCAGACAATGGGTTTGCGGCGAAAAATTTGTCGTCGTTGGGCGGAGGCAATCTGCTCATGGTCTTGGTAGGTCTGCCAAGATAAATCAGTTAAGACTGGACAGCCGATGCGATCGCTTAATTCCTGTCGTCGTTCCAGATGGGCGGTGAACAAATCCCGGATACTCACCTCTGGATGATAGACCCATAAGCCGCGTGGATTACGCCACATATAGGACAGCCCACTCAGTTTGGTGCGGATACTGGTGAATGACCAACCATCAGCCAAGTCACTGGAGATGCTACAGCTATCGGCGATGGGAGTTTGATTAGGATTGGCGACGTGGGGCAATTCGGCGAAACAGTGGGCAGTGGGATGGGCAAACAAGCGACTGAAGACACGGGTACCGGATAGCCCCGTCATTTGCAGCCGAAAATCGCACAGGTGCTCAAACCCCAGCCCCCGCAGAATTTCTGTATTGTGGTCGAGGTTGGTCCGATCCCAATCATCCGGAAATTTGTCGATGTCTACCTGTTCATACCGCTGGGTTTCCGGTAGGTTGGCCAACAACTTGCGTTTCATGTCCCGCCACCAGTTAACGTTGACCCAGAGGCAGTAGACGGCAAGGGCGATCGCCCATTGCCAACTCCACCACCACGCCACTCCCCCCACGGCCACGACGCTAATCAACAACGTCCCAAAGGCCAGTTTCCAAACGTGCAATAACGGAGCGAGGGAGTTCATAGGCGCAGACCGAACTGGGGGATGGTTCTATTAAAACCGCTCGACCCCTGGAACCGCCAGATTGGGCGTTGCTTTGGCCGCTTCCCCACAGGTGCGCGGCGTGGGGAAAATTTTGCCGGGATTGGCCAAGTGTTGCGGGTCAAACACCTGCCGTACCCACTGCATCGTTTCCAAGTCCGCCTCGGTGAACATTTCCGGCATGTAGCACCGCTTATCGGCTCCGATACCATGTTCGCCAGAAATGCTGCCCCCCACTTTGACACAGAGCTTGAGGATTTCCCCACCCAACTCTTCCACCGACTCCAACGCACCGGGGATCGAGTTGTCGTATAGCACTAGGGGATGCAGGTTACCGTCTCCGGCGTGGAAGACATTGGCGACTTTGTAGCCGTGTTTTTGTCCCAGTGCCTCAATTTCCCGCAGCACGTAGGGCAGTTGGGTACGCGGGATCACGCCGTCTTGCACGTAGTAGTCGGGGCTGATTTTGCCCATGGCGGCGAAGGCGGCTTTGCGGCCTTTCCACATCCGCAACCGTTGCTCAGGGTCACTGGCGATCGCCACGCTGCGGGCACCATTGCGCTGACAAATCTCCGCCACCCGCTGGCTGTTCACCGCCACCTCGCTCTCCAACCCGTCTAATTCCACCAGCAAAATTGCTTCGGCATCACGGGGATAGCAGCCCGTCGCCACCACATCTTCCACCGCGTTGATGCTGAGGTTGTCCATCATTTCCATCCCACCGGGAATGATCCCCACCCCAATGATGTCGGAGACGGTGGCTCCCGCTGCTTCCACATTGGTGAAATCAGCCAGTAAAACTTGAATCGATTCGGCAGTTTTGAGGATGCGAAGGGTAATTTCCGTGGCGATCCCCAACGTGCCCTCGGAACCGACAAACAAACCCGTCAAGTCGTAACCGGGCATTTCTGGCACTGCACCGCCCAGATCGACAATGGAGCCATCGGGTAGGACTACCTTCACGCCCAAAACGTGATTAGTGGTGACTCCGTATTTGAGGCAATGCACGCCGCCGGAATTTTCCGCCACGTTGCCGCCGATGGAGCAGATGATTTGGCTGGAGGGGTCGGGGGCATAGTAGAAGCCGGAACCGCTAACGGCTTGGGTGACCCAGTTGTTGATCACCCCCGGTTGCACCACCACGCGCTGGTTCTCCAGATCGACGCTGAGGATTTGCCGCATCAGGGCGGTGACGATCAGGACGCAGTTTTCAATCGGCAATGCGCCGCCAGAGAGTCCGGTGCCTGCGCCACGGGTAACGAAGGGGACATCGTGAATGTGGCAAATCCGCACGACTGCCGCTACTTCTTCGGTGGTGCGAGGCAACACCACCAGACCGGGACGCTGGCGGTAACTGGTGAGGCCGTCGCATTCATAAACCAGGAGTTCTTCCCGTTTGCGGACAACGCCACTGGTGCCCACAACGGCTTCAAACTTGGGGATCAGCGAATCCAGGGATGGGGTCATGGCCACGAATGAATGAGACAGAAAATTCAAAACCAGAACATTAAACCGTCACGGCTTGGGCAGTGCGACTGGCGGTTAACACCTCCTGCCGTGCCCATTGGTCAGCCGCCAAGATGTCCTCTAGTGAAGGATTGGGCTGGTTGTGCGCCTGGTGGCGATCGCACACCTGTTCAATCAAACGCGGGATATCCAGGAATGCGATCGCTTCGTCTAAGAACAGAGCCACCGCTTGCTCATTGGCGGCATTCAGCACCGCAGGCATGGAACCGCCTGCCCGTCCAGCCGCATAGGCCAAGCGCATACAAGGGTATTTGTGATGATCCGGTTCGCGGAAGGTGAGATCACCTGCCTTGACCAGATCCAGGCGTGCCCAGTCGGTGGCAATCCGTTCTGGCCACGACAGGGCATAGAGCAACGGCAACCGCATATCCGGCCAGCCCAACTGCGCCAACACCGAGGTATCTTGCAGTTCAATCAACGAATGAATAATGCTTTGGGGATGGATGACAATTTCGATGTGGTCGTAGTCCATGCCAAACAGGAAGTGGGCTTCGATCACCTCCAAGCCCTTGTTCATCAACGTGGCGGAATCCACGGTGATCTTGCGTCCCATCGACCAGTTGGGATGTTTGAGTGCGTCGGCGACCGTGACTTGGCTCAACCGCTCCACCGGCCAATCCCGGAACGCGCCCCCGGAAGCCGTCAACAAGATCCGCCGCAGACCACCCGCAGGCACCCCTTGTAAACATTGGAAAATCGCCGAATGTTCGGAGTCGGCAGGCAGGAGTTTGACCCCGTGCTTTTGCACTAAGGGCAGCACCACAGGCCCCCCGGCAATCAGGGTTTCCTTATTGGCGAGGGCGATATCTTTACCGGATTCGATCGCGGCAATGGTTGGCAACAATCCAGCACAGCCGACGATCCCCGTGACCACACTTTCGGCATCGCCATAGCGAGCCACTTCCACCACTCCCGCTTCTCCGGCCAACAGGATCGGCTGTGGGGTCAGATCAGCGATCGCGGCTCGCAACTCCTCCAGCTTACTGGCATCGCGAATCGCCACAATTTCCGGCTGAAACTGGCGAATTTGCTGGGCAAACAACTCGACGTTGCTGCCCGCTGCCAGCCCCACAATCCGAAACTTGTCCGGATGTTCCGCCACAATGTCCAGAGTTTGCGTACCGATGGAACCTGTGGCTCCTAAGAGAGTGATGGATTTCACAATTACTTAAGAATTGACTTCACTCTAAACTATAGTCGGTCTGGCCTCCCAGGGGAATGGGGCAGAGCCGATTTGCCAGAGATTACAGGCGTTCACCCTAGATCGCGACCATCCTTGACATCGTGTATTTATTACACCTATACTTAGTGTTATAAGTACATTGATTTAGGGGCAATGACATGAACACTCCAACCACCGTGCTTAACCCATCTATCGCTCCATCACCTATGCAGTCGCTGCAATTGGCGACCCCCGTTAACGCTGCTGTCAACGCCATGCCCTGCACTTTATTGTTAGATGCCAACCAGATGCAGTGCCTCAATGCCGCCCCCCACTCCATTCAAGTCGCGCCTTCCGGTTATACCGTCCAAACCACGCCATCCTCTGCCTGCACATTCGTGGTTGATCCCCAAGACCCCTACCGTTATGTTTGCCTGAATTGTGGTCAGGTGCGATCGCTCCAACGTGCTGACACGGGCATTAACCCCATGCTGCTGTTCATTGGGCTGGCGATGGTGGCGGGGATTTTGTTACCAGCGTTGCAACCACCCGCTACTGTCCCCACAACCCCGGTCAATCACTCGACCCAACAACAATGACAGCAGGACGCTCTGATGCGGCCATGCCCAAGCTGACATCTGCCTGTAAGCTGGTAAGAGCAGGTTGCGGTCAGCCTCAGCCACATGCCCTGTTGTTAGCTGCACCGTTACCGCACCGTTAACTGCACTGCTGGTTGCACCGTTATTAGCTTCACCTATTTAGCTTCACCCGTTTTGCCATGCCCGATGCGTTGATGTATAGCGAAGACTATTATGTGGTGTTAGAGTCTGGGCAAACCGAACAGATTCTCTCTGTCACAGAATTACAAGCCAAATTGCAGACTGTTTTGAGCACGCGCCAAGATAACCTGCCCCGTGATTTGCAACGGTTTAGTGATGTAGCCGAGCAAATACAGTATCTGATCAACACATCCTGCGAGTTGGATATGGGGCCAGGGGCGTTTTTGCAGTGGTATGCGGTGCGCTTGGAAAAGTGAGGCTGGCGGAACTGGCAGCGGGATCAACGCAGATGATA
>CAZJZR010000168.1:0-7316 GCA_964550475.1 uncultured bacterium | reverse complement strand
TTTGCCGGGGTTGACAGCCAAGTGGCCAGTGAGCTGCGCCAAAAGGCTCTGGACAGTGCCCAGATGCGAGATCAAACCACCTATCAGTTGGCGTTGGTACACCGGGCACAAAACCAACCGGAATTGTCAGTACCGCTGTTGGTACAGGTGATTCGTAGCCAACAACCAGGGCGAGAATGGGGGCAGAAAGCCTATCAACAGTTACAGGAGATGGGGTTTGTCGATACGGTCTATCCCCGTGGCGATCGCGCGTCAACCTCCTCAACCCCAACCTCGGCGGGCACCTCGACTGCAAAACCAACTCCTGATTCCCGTCCCCTTGCCCTCAGCACCAGTCTGCTCAGCTTGCCCGGTGGGCAGCGGTTGATGACTGAAGCCAACGCCGCCTTTGCCGCCCAAAATTACGACGTAGCCGCGAAACGGTTGCAGGATGCGCGACAAATTTGTAACCAACTGTCTAACTTCTACCAGGACTTGGCCACAGTCTTTGCTGGTGCTGACAACCGCGTGGCCAAAGAACTCCGCCAAAAGGCGTTAGACGGTGCCCAAATGCGGGATCAGGCCACCTATCAGTTGGCGTTGGTACACCGGGCACAAAATCAACCGGAATTGGCCGTGCCACTGCTGGTGCAGATTCTGCGTAGCCAACAACCGGGGCGAGAATTGGGACAAAAAGCCTATCAACAGTTGTTTGACATCGGCTTTGTCAATCTGGCCTATCCCCGTACTGATGCGGGTGCCTCTACGGCCACCCCCGCCCCTGATTCCCGTCCCCTCGCCAGCAGCAGCAGCCTGTTAAGCTTGCCCGGTGGGCGACGGTTGATGGATGAAGCGAGCACCGCTGTTTCCTCCCAAAACTACGACGTGGCCGCGAAACGGTTGCAAGATGCGCGGCAAATTTTCAACCAACTGTCTAACTTCTACCAGGATTTATCCTCCATCTTTGCTGGCGTTGACAGTCAGGTGGCCAATGAACAACGTCAAAAGGCTCTCGACAGTGCTCAAATGCGAGATCAGACCACCTATCAGTTGGCGTTGGTGCATCGGGCGCAAAACCAACTGGAGTTAGCGGTGCCGCTGCTGGTGCAGGTGATTCGTAGCCAGCAACCGGGGCGGGAATTGGGACAAAAAGCCTATCAACAATTGCTGGAGATGGGATTTGTCGATATGGCTTATCCGCGTGCTGATGCCCCCATGACTGCACCAGCGGCTGGCAGGTAGTCACCCAATTCTCAGGTCGCGTAACCGTTCACTCCCTGTCAGGTGAGGCACAAGCGAGCCTAGCCCGCAAAACTTTTCCCATCGGGGATGTGAACGGTTACCAGGTGGCAATTCTCAGGTCGCGATCGCGCTGTTTATATCTATAAAGGACAGATTCACGAGAGACAGACAAGGGGCTAAGTACAGCGTAAATTAAGTTCTACGACACCCTTTTCTAGATCCCCCCGCTTGTAAGCTGTGGTCTGTAGCGTTGAGTTACCCCATGCTGAAAGAGCCTTTAGAGTTGAGTCCCACCGAGCGTCAATATCTTGAAGCTTTGCTGCACAAAGGGATAATGGGAGCCAAACAATTCAAGCGTGCCACAGCACTCCTAGAATTGGATCGAGGCAAAATAGTAACTGACGTTGCTCAAACATTGGGAGTCTCTAGAGCACCGGTCACCTAAGCAAAAAAATGTTCAGGTGTACTATACAGTAAGAACGAAAAATCAAGGTTCAAGGGACTTTTTTGGACTGGCAATTGTTACATTCCCATTACATGACCGGTGCTCTAGACACAAATCAGTAAGGGCGAACTGCCGTTCGCCCCTACCGGATGATTGAGGATTTTAGGGTTACGCTCGTCCCCTATTGCACTGGCGGCACAGCGGGTAAATCGGCTTCCTGTGCTAAATTGTTCAAGTTTTTCAGATTGGCTGTTCCCGTGGTCAGGAACCGGAACGTTTCTTGGTAGAGGCTTTGCCAGAAGCGGTTGCTCATCCCTTGGCTGACTTCGGTGGGATCAACCATCGGGTGGGGTACGAGGTCTTGGGCACGGTACAGGTAAGAGAGGTGATTGTTGCGCTCTCCCCCCAGTTGTTTGACGAACTGTTGGCTGGTTTCGATGTCGGCTGCGTCTTCGTTTTCGGTCAACACCAAGAACGTGGGGATCTTTTTCAACGCTTCCATGGATGCCTTACTCATCACCACACTGCCGCCAAAGCGGTTGGCAGCGGTGAGTGCGCCGACGGGGAATTGCAGATTTGGATCCCAACCCAACTCTTTGATATCCAAGGGGCCTGCCAAGTTGACATACTTGCGGCGATCGTCGCCATACACTTGCAGCAACGGTGCATAGGCCATCACCCGCTGCACCCGGTCAGGCCGACTGGCAGCCAGAGCCAGAGCCACCGCACCCCCAACCGATAAACCGACGGTGTAGATGGGGCCAGGAATCGACTCCACTTCCTTCAGTCGCGCTTGGGCGTTAGTGAGATAGTCGAGGTGAGAGGAGGTGAAGTAGCGATCGAAGTCGGGGTCGTTGGGGCTTTCGATGGCCTTGATGATATCCAGCAAACGCGGCTCTAGCCAGAGCATCCGGGCGGTGAGGGCAATCTGTTGGCGGCGATTGGGGCGGGGCATATCGCCACCACTGGCCAAATTACCAAAAAAGTTTTGCAGTACCGGATCGTTGTTAATCTTTTGCTTCAACGGTTCTGCATATTCCGGTTTCAGATCCACCTGCGGCCAATTTTTAGCGGGGTTAATTAGCGTATGGCCAGCGAGGGATGGTTGATAGACGTTAAACCCGTTTTGGAACAGGTAGTCCGCCAATCGCCACATTTGATGCGGTTTGGCACTAAACCCATGAAACACTAGCACTGTGCCACGAATGGGTACACCGGCTGGATGAAACAGGTAGTAGGGATAGGCACCAGAGCGGCTGTCTGGATGTTGCTGAATGGTGCTGATGTAGGCATCAATGGCTTGTTTGGCGCGATCAATCTGTTCAGCGGTGGGGGCAATGGAGGCACGGGCAACGGTTGCAGTCATAGTTATCGCAAAATCGTGAAGGTAAACGAACAGCGAACAGGAACACGGAATGGCAAACAGCGGACGCAGAACGAGTTGGTGAATTGGCGATCGCACTGCGATCGCCTATCTGAGAGACTGGTTTAAGCGACTGGTTTAAACGTTGATTTTGGCTGCGCCTCGCGCCCGAAAAATCAACCGTCTAGATAGCGTTTCCCACAGTCTCTTCACAACGGTTCTCTGCGGACAGCTATAAGTACAAGTTTGCCATTCCCAATTCCAGACTGTTTACAAAACTTTACAGTTCAGCCCAGATCAGTCCCTCCCAGTTAGGGACTTACGGAAAAATAAAATACCCGTAATAGCCGTAGGAATACGGCATTGCCGTGTCCGTAGAGTTAGCGGTGTGGGTACATTCTTCATCCGCAATTAATCCGCACATCCCTTAGTGGATGGAGAGAGTGTGGATGGGCAGAATTAGGCTTGCCGTTTCACCACTAACAGCGTGATGTCGTCAAACACTTTTTGCGTGCCGATGTGTTGACGGACATCCTGAATCACCGCTTGTTTAATCTCCTCTGCCGACTGTTGCCAGTGTTGACTAATCACGTCGCACAGGCGCGGAATGCCATATTGCTCTTTCTGATGATTCATCGACTCTGGAATCCCATCGGTGTAGAGGACAATCCCATCGCCGGGGTGTAACTCCACCAACGTATGGTTAATAAAATCGGCAATATTTTCATCAAGGGCAATTGGGAAGCCCAAATCCATTGTGTCGATCCGTTCGATTTGGCCACCGTGGCGCACCACTAGGGTTTCTTCGTGCTGGCCGCTGATGCTGAGGCGACCGTCCACATAGTTCAGCACCACCAGCGTTAAATTTTTGTCGGAATTCATCCGCTGGACATTTTTGTACAGGGTGCGGTTGAGTGTGTCTAAAAACCGCACGGGATCATGTTCGCGCACTTCTTTCAACACCCGCACTGCGGTCTGCGTCATCACCATCAGGATGCCACTTTCTAGCCCGTGCCCGGTTACATCGCCCATGCCCAAGGTGACCACACCATCGGTTTGCAGCACATCGTAGTAGTCACCGCCCACTTCATCGGCAGGTTCCATGAACCCGGCAATGTCCAGTCCGGCAATCTTGAGTTCCTCTGGTTTGGGCAAAATCATTTGCTGAATTTGGCGAGCCACATTCAGTTCCGCACCCATTCGCAGGTTTTCTTCCTTCAGTTTTTCATTCAATGACTGAATTTCGGCATTGGCTTTGGCGAGGTCAGCCGTGCGTTCCTTGACCTTCTCCTCTAAGGTGCCAAAGGCTTCTTTGATTTGGTTGGCCATGCTGTTGAAGCTGTTGGCCAGTTGGCTGAGTTCGCTAATCACACTGGGTTGCACCGATTGGTTCAGGTCACCGGCGGCCATGGCTTCGGAGGCGGTAGTGATGCGATCGATGGGGTAAACAATCCAGCGGGCGGTGGCGATGCCGATCGCGATCGCCACCCCCAACGCCGCCACACACAACAGCACCGTATTGCGCGTATTGGCATTAATCTCCGCCATGAAGTCGGTTTCCGGCACCACCACCACCACCAACCAATTCAACCCATACTGATCCCGCAGCGGCGATACCTCGACAAATTGCCGCTCCCCGTTCACGGCAAAGTTAAGTTGGGCAGAGGTTTGCAGATTATCCAAACCTTTCAAATTGGTTAGCAAATAGTTCATGCTTTGCTGCATGACTGGATTACGGCTGTCCTGTGCCCGTAATCGTTGTTGTTCCTTGCCTTTGCCAGTGGTGAGGGGTTGGTCAGCCAAGGACGTGGCAATCAACTCGCCAGACGGTTCAATTAAAAACACCTGTCCCGACTTGCCGACTTTCAGGGTTTGCAGAAAGCCTCGAATTTGATCCAAGCCCATTTGGCAGGTGAATACACCCAGTAATTTGCCTTGCGCGTCGTAATAGGGAGCACTGGCATTGATTTGTAGAGAACCGTAGCCAAAATTAATGTAAACATCACTCCAGGCGGGGCGGTTGTGCTTCAGGGCGGCCAAGTACAGTGGGCGTTTTCGCACGTCATAATTTGGGGTGCTGCGGGCAACCCCCACCGGATTGCCCCGACGGTCGAGTTTGTAATAAATCAAATCCCCGGTGCCCGGTTTTAATTGTTCTGCCAGTTGCGGTTCTTCTGAACCGACGGCACGGTTCACCCAGCCCACCCGCAGGTATTGCCCTTTTTCGTTGGCTAACCCAGCATGACCAATGGTGGTAAACCGCAACACCTGTTTCCACAGGTAACCCCTAGCACTTTCGAGGTCATCAAAATTCAACGCGCCCAATCGTGCCGCATCTTCATTGATTTGGTTGACCAGATGGGGGGCTTCCAGATAAACCTGCACCCGTTCCTGTACCCTCGCACTGATTTCGTGTTGCAGTTGGGTGGCGAGGTCGTTGACGGCGCGTTGCCCATTACGGAAGGAGAGGTATCCCACTAGGCTAACCGCTGCGGCAATTTGCAACACAAATGGCACGACGAGCGTGGTGCGGAGGCGGAATTTATAGCGGCTTGAGTGGCCATGACTCGTTCGATTCAAACCGTGGCCAAGTGGGGTTCTCATCCTAACCGAATGTACCTCATAGAGCAGTGTTCGCTCAAATTCGCTGCGTTTTTTGCGTACTTCCTCACTATATCCGATACGTACTTGACGATATAGATCCGGAGATCTGTCGCGTCAACCCATCGGTTTTGATCAGCGTTGATCTGTGAGTTTGTCGAGGTACGGTTCCCGCGTTTTGAGGTATCTGGTGTTGAGGTGTCTGTATGGTTATCGCTCCGACAACCGTCGTCTGATGATTGATATCGACGACTTGGAACACGCCAGTTGCAGATCTAAGATGTTGCTTTTAAGCAACGACTTAAACCCCGGAGGGGATGGGTTTGGGGTGGAAGTGGAGGATTTGCTCTAGCACCATGGCAGTCCAGTCAATGTCGGCAGCGGTGGTGTGGTGACCGAGGGTAAGGCGGATGGCACCTTTGGCGATCGCGTCCCCATAACCCATTGCCAATAGCACTGGACTGGCGACCGTCTTGCCACTTTGACAGGCCGATCCGGCACTGATGGCAATTCCGGCCAGATTCATCTGATGTACCAACGCCTTACCCGTCAACGGATGCCGATCGCGGGTGCCATCCTGGGAACGCAGACAAAAACTAACGTGGTGGGGTAGACGGTGCAGGCGATCGCCCGTGGGAATCAGATCCGGGTGGTGCGCTAAGCGATCGAATAGGCGATCACGCAAGGCCATTAACCGCGCCGCTTCGGTCGGCAACTGTTGCGCCGCCAATTGGGCTGCGACCCCAAAACCCGCGATCGCGCCCACGGCCTGCGTTCCCGACCGTAACTTAAACTCCTGCCCACCCCCCAACAGCAACGGCAACAACTCCACCCCCGGACGCACATACAACGCCCCGGCTCCTTGAGGGCCATACAACTTATGGCTGGACAAGGATAATAAATCCACGGGTAACCGTTGCACATCCAGCGGCACCCGCCCCGCCGCCTGTACCGCATCGGTATGGAACAACGCCCCATGTTGCCGCACAATTTGTCCTAACTCTTCAATCGGTTGCAGCGTGCCGACTTCACTCTGACCGTACAGGATCGACACCAGCACCGTATCGGGCTGTAAGGCCGCTTGCAACTCCGCTGGGTTAACCCGTCCCTGCCGATTCACAGGCAACCGTGTCACCCGCCAACCCTGTTCCTCCAGCATCCGCGCGGGTTCCGCCACCGCTGGATGCTCAACGCTGGAGATAATTAAATGCCGGGGATGGCGATACTGCTGCGTTACCCCAAAAACGGCTAAATTATCCGACTCCGTGCCCCCAGAGGTGAACACAATCGACTCCGGTGGCGCGTTCAGCAATTCCCCCACCTGAAGCCGCGCCTGCTCCACCACCATCGCCGATCGCTTGCCCCACTCATGCACACTGGATGGATTGCCCCATTGCTCAGTCATGACGTGCTGCATCCGTGCGATCGCCTCCGGGCACGGGGGGGTGGTTGCACTGTAGTCCAGGTAAATCTGCATGATGATTACGGTAGGGATGAGCCGAATGGAATAGGCCGGAAATTGCAGGTCTTACTAACAAGGACGCACAGTTTCCTTTTCTAGGATATCGGGTTCCTTTGGTTGGCGATCGGAAATCGTTACTTTTGATACGGAATTCATCCTAACGGCGATCGCAGCCGCAGCCATTGCACCACTGGATCTCAACCCTTAAGTTTGTTAGAGGGATT
>CAZJZR010000167.1:0-7349 GCA_964550475.1 uncultured bacterium | reverse complement strand
CAATGCCGTGTCCCTACGCCTATCACGGGGATATTATTTTCCCGCAACTCCCTTAGCGAAGCGTAACGCACCGTGTTTGTGCCTCGCGAGTGTGATGGTGCGTTACGGCGTTGCCTTTAGCGAAGCCATGCCGAAGGCTATACGCACCCTACAGATTGTCTGTAAAATGTCATGAATTATCCAGGTTAGGTTGGAGTGCCAACTTCAGTGGGCTGGCTGAAGCAAGAACGACAAACCATGCTCTGACCAACCAGACGGGATAGAGTTGTTGATAGTACAGATTAGTACGGGATTTTTAATTTACGCTTGACGAGTGTCATGCATGTGAGGCACGATAATAAAGCCGTGGAGTTAATCCCCACGCCATTCAATTCACGCGGAACTGGCGGAATTGGTAGACGCGCTAGATTCAGGTTCTAGTGTCTGCAAAGACTTCCGGGTTCAAGTCCCGGGTTCCGCATTTTTAATCTCAACGGCTCATGCTAACCAGCCTCCAGAATCCTCTGGTGAAGCAGATTCGCAAACTGCATCGCCCCCAAGGACGACGGGAACAAGGTCTATGTTTGCTCGAAGGCACGCATTTGCTGCAAGAAGCCTGTCAGGCCAATTACCCGTTGGCCACAGTTTGCTGCACACCAGACTGGCAGATGGCTCATCCATCTCTCTACAGCCAGTTGGCACAGTGTAGCGATCGCCTCGAACTCGTCAGCCCAGCCGTGTTAGCGGCGATCGCCACCACCGTCCAACCTGATGGCATTGTGGCCACCGCTCCCCGGTACCGACAGCCGTCCATTCCCACCCCATACCCCAGTCTGGGTTTGGCCGTGGAGACATTACAAGATCCCGGCAATTTGGGCACATTGATCCGCACTGCCGTTGCCACTGACGTTGGTGCGATGTGGGTCAGCGGCGACAGCGTGGATTTGGATCACCCCAAAGTCTTACGCGCCTCGGCAGGGCAATGGTTCCGCCTACCCATGGCCGTCAGTGACGACTTATTGGCACAGGTACACCAGTGTCGGCAGGCAGGGCTGCAAATTGTCGCCACGTTACCCACCGCAACGCTGACCTACTGGCAGGTCGATTTTCGCCAACCCACCTTGATTCTGTTGGGCAATGAGGGGGCTGGTCTGTCGGCAGCGTTAACTGAGCTAGCGGATGTGCACGTGCGAATTCCGTTACAGGGAGGGGTGGAATCGCTGAATGTTGGCATCGCCGCTGCATTGTTGCTGTATGAGGTGCAACGGCAGCGGGGAGGGGGGGAATGGATCGTGGATGGTGAATAGTGGATGGTGGATGGTGATCAGATGAGTAGATGGCTGATGATGAGTCTGTGAATCTGTCAGTTTTTAGAGATAATGAATCTGTCAGTTGCTAGAGATAAGTGGCTATAGCCATTGAATCATTCACTCACCACTTACCACTCACCACTTACCACTCATCACTCACCACTCACCACTATTCACCATTCACCATCCACCATCCACCCACAACCCTACGCCTCACTCAACCATTGTTGTCGAGCTTGGAGAAATTGATCGATATCCGCGATCGCTTGTTCCAAGTCTGCCATGGTCAACGTTGAACTGTTGCGTTGGGCACTATGACGACTAGAGGCGGACAACCCATTATAGTTACGGGGCAACAGATTATCTGGGGTTTCCAAGCGTTCGCGAAACTGTTCTAAGGAAATCATGAATTGCTGTTCTGCAATGCGGCGTTGGGTGTCATCAGTTTGTGCCATAAAAATCTACACTCCAGAATTAATTCCAAAACTCCAGACTCATAACACTGGTTAGCGAGTGTGTTGAACGTTGATTTTGTGTGCATGAAGCGCACTACCAATCAACCTTCGATCGACCTTTGCAAGGCTTAGATTTAGTAAATGGAGAAGTTAGACATGGTTGCTTAGTTGCAAGTTCCGTTGGTAGCAGCCAAGCGATCGCCAATCTATCCGTTTCAGTCTCCTAGAAAGTTGATTGATCCTACGCGGAGTACACAACCAATCAACGTTTAAGCCATCCTCTTAGGGGACGTAGATGTAATTAAGCAAAATACCTATGGTGGTTGAGCGGAAAGCAAGGATTACAGCAATAAATTACAGCTTTTTCATAAGGATGAGGCTCAGTCGAGCAAGACGAGATCCTCACTGGGCTAGGGGTTGAGTGATCTGAGCTATGCCCATACCACTGCAAGCAGCCATAATTGATTAAGCTATTTCGCTGGTTAACTACCAATTAAATGACGATTAGGCTTCAGGAGGCTTATGCCGATAGTAGTTAACACACCATTAGTTGTAACGTAACGATTCAGGTTTATCAACACTCGAAGACTGGCTCAAAAAGAGTTAGAAACTCTCATCCCTACAATTGAATGATCGGTTGAATGATCGGCATGTAAATGATCGATTCGATGGGTTGGGATGCTGTGCTCATCTCTTCGACACAGCAGTGAACAGTTACGTTTTTACATAGCTTTCCGTGTAAAACAAATCGTTTAGTCAACTCACTCTCTTAGTCAACCCATATTCTAACTGCAATCAAACGGGTCAACTTATAGATGCACATTTTTATTTAAGACGACCTGTACTAATTGGTCATGAGTGAGTTTACACATGAAATTTGATTGCAGATCAAGTCTAGAAGCGACTAAATCCGTGAAAACTCATGGGTTGAGATTGACAAATTTATGGACGGGTTTCATGTTGCTTTCATGAAGCAACACGGCAGTTTGTTGAGTTATTGTATGTAGCCGCTTGCGGTGGCGTGGGTATCGCCCACACCCTCAACCACTTTCCCCGTAGGGATTAACATTCATCATCCGTACCGCAGCCAGATGAAGCTTGCCATGGTTGAGGATGTAGGTAGGCGATTTGTCTCAACTTTGCGTGCCCTTGACGACTTTCACAGAGCCACCATCCCGCAAGCCATCGCCACCTCGCAAAACGATCGCCTGTCCATCTTGTAAATCAGGATTGTAAATCGCCACCTGTTCGCCCATATCCGCCACTAAATCAACCGCAACTTGTTTGGCTTTGCCTTGGGCGATGGTAAACACAAACCATTGACTGTTACGCAGAGTCAGCACATCACGGGAGACAACAAAGCTGGGGCGATCGCTGGGCATCACCACTGCGCCCGTCACTGCCATTCCCGCAATCAATCCCTCTGGTACTTCGTCTAACTGGACGCGCACCCGCTGACGGCGAGAGGTGGCATCAGCACTGGGAACAACGGCGGTGATGGTCGTGCGGCTTTGCCACTTGGGTAAGGCACGAGCCGTAAGCAAAATCGGCATTCCGGCTTTAATTTGCGTACTCATCCCTTCCGGCAGTTCTAAAAAGATTTCTAACTGATCCGCCGCAACCAAGGTGATCACAGCCGTGTTGGCCTGCACCAAATCGCCTTTACTAACATGGCGCGTCCGCACAACCCCATCGGCAGGAGCTGCAATTCGGGTACGCCCACGGGATAGCTGGGCTTGGTTGAAGGCCGCCATCGCCGCTTTCACCCGTGCCCGTTGTGCTTCAATTTCCTCGCGAATTGGCCCCGCTTCGGCCTCAGCAAGGGCGGCTTCGGCAGCCAATCGCTGCCCCCGTAAATTGTCTACCGTGGTTTGGGCTTCCACCAACAACCGTTGTGATAGTGCGCCTTCTTTGACCAGATCGGCTGTCCGTTTCAGATTATCTTGGGCTTCTTGTTCCCGGGCTTTGGCAGAGACAACGGCGGCTTTGCGCTGGGCAATTACCTCTGGACGGGTGCCCACTTCCAACCGCGCCAAGTTACTTTGCTCCTGCGCTAACCGTGCCCGTAACTCCGTGACACTCAGGGTCTGATCTTTGTCATCCAATACGGCAAGTAGCTGACCTCTGGTGACGCGATCGCCCACATTCACGGCCACCGTTTCCACCACACCACTGGTTTGGGCACGCACAACCGACTGCTGGCTCGGTTCCACCTGTCCCAACAGTTGCAAACTGGTCACACCCGTCCCTTTTTTCAACGCCACCGTTTCCACGGGACGGGGTGGGGGGCCTCCTTGGGGAGAGCCTTTAGCCGTAGGCGCACCAGTGGGTAAAAAGGCACGCCAGAGGGTAAACCCCCCATTAATCGCTGTAAACGCCACCAGTAACCAAATCCAGACTTGGCGGGACTTTGAATTGCCCGAATTAGGGTTAGAGGAGGAGGACGGGGGTTCCAAATTCATAGCAACAGCACACAGTAATCACAGCAGGTGAAGATAACGGTAGGTATCCTCAGGTGAACACCATTCGAGCCGAAAGGGGTTTAGCCCGATTGTAAGTCAGGGATTTGGTTTTGTGAATAAAAGTTGCAATTTGCCGATTTTAGGGTGTGGTAGCGTAGTTGAACCGTTTAAGGGTAATTGTTCACTCCCCGCAGTGGCAGTACTAGCGAGTGTAGCCCGCACTCCTCTTGACCGGGGAGAATGTGGACGGTGACTGCATGGTTACATCTGAGCAAGAATGATCAGTCGATGGCACAGGTAAATTATGGAACAACAACTGGAACAACAACCAGGAACATCCCCGTATCCGATCGCGATCGCGGCTGATCAAGTGCCACCCCGGACTAAACGCAGTCTGTATCCAGAGCCATTTGCCACCCAGATGGAAAAACGGCAAAAAACAGTATTGGGCGATCTGTTTGGGCTACGGAATTTTGGCGTGAACCTGACCCGCATCCATCCTGGTGGTTGTTCTGCGCTACGCCATGCCCACACCACCCAGGACGAATTTATTTATGTCTTAGCAGGTCAGCCAACGCTGATCACCAATGCCGGAGAACAGATCCTCGAACCAGGCATGTGCGCGGGGTTTCGGGCAGGTAGCGGGGATGCCCATCAACTGGTGAACCGCACGGATCAGGTGGTGGTGTATTTGGAAGTGGGCGATCGCAGCCCTGGCGATGCCGTCACCTATCCCGACGATGATCTGCAAGCGAACTTTGTGAATGGGCAGTGGCAATTTAGCCATAAAGACGGTCAGGCTTATTAAGCGGTTTACCTATGACCATATCTTCCGGTCTATTGCAATTGTGCAGCATTGAGTAATCGGCTGAGGAGAGGAGGATGGGTTCTACTGGAATCCTGTCCAGCCATGCTTGGAACGATCGCCCACCATTGGCAAGAAATTCTGTCAGCGATCGCCCCACAGTCAAGCGATAGAACCCACACAACGGTTCCCAGTGTATCCCCTTTGCCGTTTGCCGTTGCGGCACCACCGCCAAGGTTGTGAGGGGATATTGCGGTAATTGCCTCGCCCAAGTCTGCAACCAACCGGGGTCGAGTTGGGGCAGGTCACAGGCCAGCAGCAGCAACCACTCTGGCTTGTCGCAATGCGTCCATTGCCATTGCTGCAATTGCTCTAACCCGTCCGCCAGTGCCACCAGTGGCCCCCGTCCCGGTTGCGCTTCTTGCAGCCAGTGATAGGGTTGGGCTGACTGGAGTGGGGGCGCGATCGCGGCGCGATACCGCTCCGGCCATGGGCTGAGGATGACAACTTGGCTGCAACAGGTCGCCGCTGCCCAGCACACCCGTTGCAACATCGGCTGCCCCTGCCATGCCAGCAGGGCTTTGTCCTGTCCCATGCGGGAACTTTGCCCCCCTGCCAGCACTAGGGCAATCATCCCCCTAACCCCGCTGACGACGCTCCATCAACTCTGGGGGAAATTCCCCAGGCCGCACCGTAATCGTCATCATTTGCGTGTTGCGCCGGACTTCAAACTGCAACTCGCTGCCAATCTTGCTGCGCTCGACGATCGCCAACACCGTCGCGGCTTCGGTAATCGGTTGGCCGTTGATCCGCTTAATCACATCACCCAAGCGCAACCCCGATGCTTCCGCTGGGGAATTACGCATCACCCGCGCCACCAACACGCCCTGACTGTCATCCACAGTCAGGTTGCTGTTGGGGTCGTTGTTCAACTGTTCTTTCAGCTCTGGGGTCAGGGTGACCATTTGAATCCCCAAGAACGGATGTTGGACTTTGCCCTTGGTGATCAGTTGCTCGACAATCCGCTGCGCGTCGTTAATGGGGATCGAGAAGCCCAAGCCTTGGGCACCACCGATGATGGCGGTATTGATGCCAATCACTTCGCCTCTGGCATTGAGTAAGGGGCCACCGGAGTTGCCGGGGTTAATGGCGGCATCGGTTTGGATGAAGCCCACCCGCTTGTCGGATACGCCCACTTCTTGGCTGCTGCGGTCGATCGCGCTAATGATACCAGCGGTGACCGTGTTATCTAGCCCAAGCGGATTGCCGATCGCGATCGCCCATTCCCCGGGTTGCAACAAGTCGGAATTGCCCAAGGACACGGTTGGTAATTGATCTGCCTGAATTTTCACCACTGCTAAGTCGGTAAGGGTGTCTTCTCCCAATACCTGGCCGTCCAACGTGCGGCCATCTTTGAGTGTGACGCGGACGCGATCGGCACCGTCCACCACATGGGCATTGGTGACAATCAAACCATCGGAACGCAGGATAAACCCAGATCCGGTGCCCCGTTCTGTGCGCCTAGCCGGTGGGGGTGTCATTTCACCAAAAAATCGCCGGAAAAACGGATCTTGAAAGGCTTCGGGTAACTCTTGGCTGACGGTGCGGGATGCGTCGATTTTGACCACCGCTGGCCCCACTTTTTGCACAGCGGCGGCAATGAAGTTGCTGCTGGCCGCACCGGGCAAACTGGTGGAACTATGGGAATTGGGTTTAACACTGCCCACTAAGGGGGTGGGTGTGTCTAAGGGAAGCTGACTAAAAAACAGCCGATCAGCGGTGACAGCGACTCCAGCCCCCACGCCTAATAACAGCAGGTAAATCAGCGATCGCCGCCAGGGATTCGACCCACGGTTGGGTGTGGAGGGCTGAGTGGGTTTGGCAAGCCGCATATCAGAATCCTGTAGCTCTAATCTCTTTGAATCTACATTATTCATCGGGACTTCGGTAACTCCATAGACAGGTTGCTATTGAGTCCTACTGTAGTTAGCCCGTATGTCAGTCGAGTGACAAGGTTATCACGTCTCGGTGAAGAAACGCCGGAGTATCACAGTTTTTACAATCTAAAAAAACGACCCTGAACGTTGTTCAAGGCCGTGATGCTACCTGGGAGATTCTCAATTTTGCAAGTCTAGAGAAGAGAGGAGAAAGGTTCAGTACCCTTTCAAAAATCCTTCAAAAACCCGGTTTCTTAAAATCAATTAACCGTGAAACGCTGAATTATCAATTGAGAAACCGGGTTTTTGGGTTGGATTTCTGAGTTGTTAGGCCAGTAAACCGAGCTTTTTGCCGTTGTCGCGAGCCAACCGGATGTAGTTTTGCCGTTTGGTGCGGTCAA
>CAZJZR010000166.1:4551-7354 GCA_964550475.1 uncultured bacterium | reverse complement strand
CCTAGCCTCTACGATCCTCGCGAGAAGGGGAACGAAACCCGTCAAAGAATGGGTGCGATGAAGCATTAACAGTATTAATAGTCATTGAGTATAAATCGGTTGATGACCTTCCGATCATGATCGTTGTGTGAAATCTATGCGAATCTAGAGATTTGTTTGATTTGATATCGGGGTGAACAGCCTGTCCCGTCTGCCATGTCCTGTAGTTGCCCGTAATTGCCCCTATATTCAGAGTGACGATGATTACGCCTTTTCGGTTGTTGTTTAGTTGTGCTTTAACGGTTGTTGTTTAGTTGTGCTTTAAATAGTTGTGCTTTGATAGTCGCGCCTTGAGTAGTTGCACATTCAATTTAGGTGCACAATCTTAGTCGCACAATTTAGTTAGGGGATTGACAGGTGTTTGGGGCTGGACTGATGTGAGCTTTGTCGCTTCGGCTCAGCCGCGATCGCACCTGAGCCATCGCAACTCAACCCAGTTTTCACCAGCATGTCGGTTACGGGATCTCCTATCTCCAGTATGCCCTGTTCTCTAAAAATTGATCTGGAGTCAGCATTATGTTTACAGGACTGATCGAAGCACTGGGACAACTACATCCAATGGGCAGCACCCAAGTGCAAATCCAAGCTAATCCCAGCCACGCCCAAGCCATTTTGACCAACTTGGCCATTGGCGACAGCGTGGCCGTAGATGGCGTATGTTTGACGGTAGAGCGAATTTTACCCGATGGCTTTATTGCGGCTGTATCGCCAGAAACGTTGCAGCGGACTACCTTAGGTAACCGATTGGCAGGCGGCAATGGCACAGGTCAAGCCAGTTGGGTGAATTTGGAGTCATCCTTGCGAGTGGGGAGTAAGTTGGGTGGCCACTTTGTGACAGGGCACATTGATGGCATGGGCTGGCTGGAATCGGCTGTACCGACTGCGACATCCTGGGAAATGCGATTTAATGCGACGGATGCGATCTCCCGCTACATTATTCCCAAGGGCAGTATTGCTGTGAATGGCATTAGCTTAACGGTGGCGGCTTGTAGTGATCGCGGTGACTGGTTTACCGTAGCTGTCATCCCCCACACCTACGAACAGACAAATCTACACCTACTACGCCCCGGTAGTCCGGTTAATTTGGAGGGGGATATCTTAGGTAAATATGTGGAGAAATTCCTCCGCTCTGGACTGCAACCGGGTTTAACAGCAGCACCCCTTACCATGGACACAGGAATCATTACACCTGAATTTCTAGCAGAACATGGTTATGGGTAAGCAAGGGGAAGTTGGGGTTTTCTCTGTGGAGCGCAGGCAAAATCAACTTTCTAGCCTGCATTATTCATGACAATTTACCGGAAAATTCCGAAAACCGTAGGGGCGGTGTTCTGTGCTCCGATGTAAGGTCATACCCCTAGATGGCAAACCCTGCTGGTTGAGTACCGCCAGGTGTAGGGGTGGGTTTTGTCGTCAAATTAACAATTCTGGCGAGAGTTTGTCGGCTAAACCCGTCTTTACATAGATCTATCTCTACATAGATCTATGGCTATGGGATCTATGGCTATGGTTTAGATCGATGAATGGCCAGTCCTATTTCATATAGCCCTAGCGACTGTTCGGATTGTGTTCCCGCTATATCCGATTCAAACGGTGTTATTGGAAGTTTTTGGGTACATTTGTAAAGTTGTTTGGCCAAAACTTCTTGAAAAATTTATATAATCTTGGCGATCGCTAAAGATTCAGCCCACTGTACCCCTGATTTCCGGGATTATCAGTAGGGATAGGGTAGATATGGGGTTAACGCTAAGGCCGCATTGAAGTACGAAATTTCTGCACGCGATTCGTCCCTTCAGTGTTGGCTCAGTGTTTGGCTCGATGTTTTCCCTGTTGTGCTCGCTCTCATAGCCTCCGCTCTTCCAATCTCCCTGAGATCGGGGAGGTGAGTTCTTTCCCATTCCCCCTGAGGGATTTGCCAGCAAATCATCTTCTTATTTGCCTTATTTGCGGAGTGCGTTATGCTCTTGCCGTAACGCTGGGTATGCTATTTTCAGGCAAATCCCTAACGAAGCTCCTAACGTCAAAATTCATCCTTCACCAATATTCCCTAAATAGCTACCTGAATGTAACCGTTCACATCCCACCGTGGGGAAAGGGTTGCGGACTACGCCCGCTGGTTCCTGCCCCAAGGGGGAGTGAACGGTTGCACCTGAATAGTTATACGTATCTCTTAGATTCACATACCCCTCCCAATTGGGTATAAATCCATAGTATTACGCAGGTTTTAGGGATCGCTCATACTGTAAATAATAGGAGCTATTAGCGAAATACCGATTGGAAGGCGTTTGACAGGTCTCTAGTGGTTATAGACGCAAACTGATTGCTCTTTGGTAACCATTCACATCCCCCCAGGGAAAAAGTGTTGCGGGCGGTGCCCGCTTGTTCCTCCCCTGCCGGGGAATGAACGATTACGCTCTTTGAGTCAATCGCGACTATGTGGATCGCTAATGCTGGTACAACCATGGCTGTATAACTGCGACTACCCTGCCGGAACGCAAGGCGAACAGTCGCTAGGGCTACATTAAGTCGCTAGGGCTACATTAAATTTAAAGCACCCTCTTACATAATTCATAGTCATACATAATTTTGTTGGCGAAATTGCGTTCGTCATTTGTCAACAAACCTCCCAGCTTATCAAGTGTATAGCCTGTTTTGTATGGGCTTCGCAGCGTTGGGCATAGCACATTGCTGCTCCTTGATTGGGCATAAATTCGTAATTAGAAGTCAAACTTAGTTGACGGATTAGTTGACGGATTAGTTGACG
>CAZJZR010000166.1:0-4451 GCA_964550475.1 uncultured bacterium | reverse complement strand
TTAGTTGACGGATTAGTTGACGGATTAGTTGACGAATTTGTTCTAGGTTCACGCCTTACCGTTGGACTCATCACAAATTCACAATTCCCTATTCCTTCAGCCGAAACTTAATAATTTATCTCTGCAAATCTTCGTAAATTAAGTTAATTAAGGTTAGGTTAAAGCGTAAATTCCCACAAATAAAAAATTAGAGGCATGAGCTTAAACCAATCAGTTCATCAGTCATTCGTTTAACGAATTCAGTCGTTTAACGCATTGAGTCGGGCTGTAGCGATCGCCGGATCAGCTTATCGTTTTTTTCTTGTTATTCGCTTTTTGTTGTTTCATAGTCACCCATACTTCGTTGGTGCAACATGACACCACCATCTGCAACCCTCACAACCCAAATTACAAACTTTGTAGCGCAGCATCCGTCTGTGTCCGATGCGATATTGCGGGATTTGAATAACGATTCCTCCCAAACGATCGCCCTGTTAAAGTCAATTTTGGAAGGCAGTCATCGTTGTACGGTGTCGTCTTACTACATTCAAGGGGTCTCGACCGGACGAACGGTATTTTTAACCACAAATCTAAAAAGTGGCACCCAGATTCAGGTGACTCCTGTGGGCACAACCTGGTTAGTGGGGCGGCGATCGGACAGCACCATTGTCATTTCTGACCTAACGGTGTCTCGCTGTCATGCGGTGATTAGTTATAACCAAGAGCACGGATTTTATTTAATTGATGTGGGCAGTACCGTTGGCACCCAAGTGAACCATCAGCCGATTAATCCGCACGAACCCTACATCTTAAAAGACCGGGATTTATTAGAATTTGGCCAAATTAAGGTGGAATTTTTGTTGTTGCCGCCGCTCAAAATGGCTGAAACCACCCAGGCTCCCGCTGCTCAATCCATTTCATTCGGCAATATTCTCACCGCTCCCTCTGCCGCTTCTCCCAGTTTAGCCTTGTCACCCTCCTAAGCATTGGTTACGGGTTATGCGGTTTTACCGCCCAATTTTTCCCTGTTCAATACAAATTCATCGAACTTGATGGCAGGCTGTTCTGGGGTGCGGGTATCGAACCGATAACTGCTGATGCTGCCTGTGGCGGTGTCTAAAATGCTGAATACCGTGATGCTATTGCTGGCAATGTAGGGTAGCGGATCACCTGTTTCAGGGGAGAGTAAGGGGGTAATGGAGGGCACAACGGGTGCGAGTCCGTTGGGGTCACCAACCGCTACATAGGTTTCCTTGTAGTCTTCTGGCACGGGACGACGTTTTTCACCCCAGGCGGCTCCGTAGGAATTGCCCACATTCGACGTTTCTAAAAAGTGCATTCCTTGGGGACTAACGAAGCGATTCCACAGGTGGGAATGGCCAAATAACACCAGTTGCACACCGGCTTGTTCCAGCAGCGGCATCACATCGCGGATGAGGTAATCCTGCTCTAGGGGATATTCGTACTGCACCGCTTGCAAATTACCATCACGGTCGTGCTGCATCCGAGGCACGGGATCGGTGTAGGCCGGCACGATATTGTCCCCCAAGGAGTGGGGAGGATGGTGCAGCATGACAATTTTGTAGCGGGCTTGCCGAAACGCAGGACTGGCTAACTCCTGCTTCAGCCACTCGTATTGCCGACTACCGGGCGTAATGGGTTCAAAAATATGTTGCCCGTAGCCCCACTTGGCTGGATTGTCCAGATCCGCTTGCCGTTCTCGATATTTGCCACGGGTGTTGTCAGTCAGACTGGGGTTGCGCCAAACATTGGTGGCATACAGCACCACCAGCCGCACATCACCCACCGTCACCGCGTAGAACGTTTTCCCGCCTTCTGGACTTGCGGGCAGGCTGAAGATTTCTTCGTAGGTGATGGTGTTGAAGGAATTATCTTGCAGCCACTGGTGGGGTGGGGTGTCCGATTGCCCCGGTTGGGGTTGGTAAATCTTCGCTGCCGCCCAACGAGGAATGGCATCACTGAATTGGCTATTGAGGTCAGCCGTTAGGGAGAAGCGTCCCATCACTTCATGGTTACCGATCGCGGGAAAAATCGGAGCGAATTGCAGGATCGGCGCACCGTGGTAGTGGGTGGTATTGCCCTGTTGCTCTAAACCATAGTTGGCGCGGCCTTGCAGAGCGGGGAAAAAGGCTCCGCCTCGGTTGTCGTCGAACCATTCGGAGGCGCGATCCGGCACGTTAACCAAATCTCCCGCAAAAAATACGGCATCCACTGGCCCGACGGTTGCCGCCACCTGCTGAAGATTCGCCGCCACCATGGGCTTAAGTTGGTGGTCGGAGGTAAGCAGAATTTTCAGCGGTTGCCCTGCTGGTGGGCTAGCCGCAAGGCTGAACACCTGACTGGTTACCCGTTGCCCTTGCTTGGTTTCGCTGATGACTCGGTAGGGAACTCGTTCCCCTGGTTTTAACGGCTTAATTTCAGCTTCGTGCCGCCAGATCGGGCGTGGCGTGGGGGTGGGATAGCGATCGCCAGCTTTCCCCGATGCGCCTACCCAGGAGTCGGCATCTTCCCGCAGGCGGGTCAAGACGGTGGTGGTGGCGAAGGTCTGGTGTTTCAACCCTTTGCCATAGGCGACGATGTGGTGATCGCCCGCAAACTCGGTAAACCATACCACCCGCACGGAATTGGCGGTGGGCAGTTGTAGAAACGGGTCAGTCAGCAATTGGGGCATATCAGCATGGGCAGGCAGCAACGCCCCCAGCAGAAATAACAATAGACCCAGCATTGCCATCGCGATGCTGGTGGACAAAGAGCCAATTCCCATAAAGCCGATGACTAGACGCACTACTGTGACTACTGTGAACGGATGGAGTTCATTTTATATGGGCTGATTATATGGGCTGAGGGGGCATGGGTTATAGGTGATGGTTAATGGGTAATGGGCGGCGTTCCCGATGACCAATTCCCGATTGCTAACCCCAACCTGATAGCCAATTGGCTAACCTGCATGATTCACGACAATGTATCGAAAATCCCAGAAATTCCCGGCTAGGGGGGAGTAAATGGTTAGGTTTTCAGCACAGTGCTAGCCAGTTGTTCAGCAAATCTTCAACTTTTGACTGTGGTGGGTATATCTTCTTCAGTCTGGGGTCAGATCCCCCTTTCCCTTTTCCCTTTACAAGCTATGATGGCTCTAATCATTTTGTCGAACAAAGGTGAAACAGTACAGGCATGGCTCTGGCTGAGACAATACGAGAGGAGTGGCGATCGCGCCTGAAAACGGACTGTGCCAATCACAATCTGTCGGTTCAGCATGGGATTGTGGAATGGTTGCTGGGGGACGATCAGGGGCGGTTTGATCAATTGGACGGCGAACAACTGACGATTGCGCGGCAGGCGATGGACTATCGCTACCGGATTTTGCTGCAACGGTATTTGGGTGTCAGTCCAGACCGAGCCTACCGCAACCTGATGCAGCGGTTGGGCAGCATGGTGCTGATTCGCAACAAGATTAAGGCATGGGTGGCGGTGAGCCGCGATCGCCAACGGTCAGTGCTGGATGTGTTGCAGGAAGTGATTCAGGAAATGTTGCAAAGCGATCGCTACATGCAGCAACAATCCACCTGGATCGCCCAATGCACCACGGATACCCGCCTGCGAAATGCTCTATTACTGGCCAGTTTAGAAGAATACTGCCTGCGTCCCATCCGTAACCAACCGCTGCTGTCGTTCCGGTTTGTCAACTACCTGCGCCGCACCCAGCGGGGTGGCCTCACCCAAGTCCCCACTGGCGACATGATCCGCATGGTGTCGGAAGAAATCGGCTCCGACGATGCCGAAACCACCGTCAGCCTATTGGACAGTCAAGCCGTTGCCAACTACCAGGAAATGCAGGCATGGGAAGAACAACAAACCCAGCGGTCGGCTGTGGAAACTGAATTTAGCAACTACCTGAGTCAACAGGTGGACGCAACGGCAGCCCAATGGTTGCGGCTGTACCTGCAAGGCTTATCTCAGGAGGCGATCGCCCAACAGTTGGGGATGGACATCAAACAGGTGTACCGCCTGCGGGAAAAGGTGGGCTACCATGCCGTGAATGTGTTTGCCCTCAAGAGTAAGCCGGAACTGGTAACCCAATGGCTGGGCACCTCCGTGCAAGACCACAGCCTGGGACTCACCCCCGACCAGTGGCAACAGTATTGGGGCAGTTTGCAACCGCAGCAAAAGGACATTATTGATCGGCTGAAGGTGGGCAAAAGTTTTGACGCGATCGCCCAAGACCTCAACCTCAAGGTGAATCAGGTCTTGCGGGAATGGAGCAAACTTTACCTCGCGGCACAAGAATTACGCCAAGCGTCTTAAATAGACCTCTTGCACATTACATGAAAGTTAATTGTTGGGTTGCCAAGATCTTCGCCCTCACCCTAAATCCCTCACCCTAAATCCCTCTCCCCAAAGGGGCTACCGTGTATACAGATCTTGGGACGAGAGTTGTTATCCCCGCATTACCC
>CAZJZR010000165.1:0-7358 GCA_964550475.1 uncultured bacterium | reverse complement strand
CCGACTGTATGGTGCACTGCGGCTACGAACCCACCGCCGCCATGGATGCGATGAACCCCTCCAACATGGGTCGCGCCTTGGGCAGCGTCCTGGGTATTGCGGGATAGAAACTGCTACTCGGTAATCGGTGATGGGTCATGGGTTGAGTTAGCTCGTAGGATGCGTTAGGCAATGCCGTAACCCATCATCCCGTCATCCTCACGACTGATTATCGTCTCAGGGCATTGTTCGTAGTCCTGGCTTCAGCCAGCCAACTGAAGTTGAAACGTAACTGCCGAGGTGGATCACCGCTGAATTGTTTGATCCATCAGGGTTGGGGTACCCAACTCCTACAGGGTCATCTTATGTGAGGTCTGTAGGGGCGCGGTTCCCGCGTCCTTAAGTAGGTACCTGGGCAGTTACGTTGAAACTACAAAGCCTATTCCCGATTACCCATTACCAATCACCCATTCCCCCTTCCCTGACTTCTTGACAGAGGTCAGGGATTTTGGTGTGGTGGTGTTGACACCTGCATTGTTGATGTCTTTTAACCCGCCTTGCCCATGACTAGCTTGTTTCAGTTTGAAGCCGATTTTGCCGACTCGCTGCGCTGTATTCCCATGTTGGTGCGGTTTAAGCTAGATACCTGCGGCGTAAAACTGAAACTGAACCATTGGAACCAATTCAGCACGGCAGAACGGCAACAGTTGGTTGATTTACCGTGTGCCACTGCGGCTGAAATTCAGGCATACCGCGATCGCCTCCATACCCTAGTTTTGCAATATAGCGACACCCTCCCCAGCGATTTGCCGATTGACCCCGAACCGGAATGGCAGAAGGGCGATCGCATCCCCGACAGCGTGACCACCCAAGCGACTGCCAAAAACATCACTCTCACCCTCAGCCAATGGGCGAACTTCACCCCGATTCAACGGTTTGCCCTAATTAAACTCAGCCGGTCCGACCACGAAAACCGCAACTTTGCCCCAGCGGTACAGGAGTTTTTGGGCAATTAGGTTGGCTGGCTGAAGTCAGGACTAGGAACAATGCCCTGACACGGCATACACACGCTACTGGATGGACTCGTTATAATGCAAGCGAACTACTCAGGTGCCTGATTAACGATGCAACCCGTAGAAACCGCGCAGCGATACGATCAAATTGCCGAATGGTGGCAAACCCAACATCAGCATTCGTCCTATGGACTGGCGCAGTTACAGCGAGCAATTCAATTTACCACTGGGCGCAATTTTGCCTTGGATGTGGGCTGTGGCAGTAGCGGCAGATTCATCAATGCCCTGATCGAGCATGGGTTTCAGGCCGAGGGATTGGATATCTCTGCGGAAATGATTCAGTTGGCGCAACGTCTACATCCTCAGTTAACGTTTTACACGGCTGACATTTGCCAATGGACTCCCCCCAAGCTGTATAGCCTGATCGTGGCGTGGGACAGCACCTTTCACTTGCCGTTAGAGCAGCAGGAACCCATCACCCGCAAATTGTGCGCGGCGTTGGAACCGGAGGGCATCCTCATGTTTACCTGTGGCGGCATGGCGGCAGCGGGCGAGATTTCTGGGTCTTTCCAAAACTTGGATTTTGACTACAGTACGCTGGGGGTGAACGCTTTTCTACGCTTGCTGGATCAACAGGGCTGTACTTGTTTGCATCTGGAATATGATCAATACCCAGAGCGGCATGTTTACATGATTGCCAGGAAGATAAGCTAGGACGGTTGGCTCGCAAAATTGGTGTTGCTGAATAGCAGGATGAATTGAAACGAAGTTTCAATTCATCCAACTCTTAGCTCATCCCTAAATTCAGCAACGCCTACAAATTACTGTGTAATAGATGGGATGCAGGTGTACTTTGAGTAAGGCAAAGGGGCGCGATCGCAAACTCACCCGCAACCATTACCTGATTGGGTTGGGACTGGGTGTGGCGGTGGTGTATGGCGGCTACCAGATCAAAGCGCGGTTGAATATTGACGTACTCCCCGGTGAACACACTCCCCAAATGTTGCAGGATTGGAGTGGTGGGATAATTCAGTGCCGTTGGTTTGCCAATCCGCACCACTGCCGTTGAGATCACCAGCGTTGCTGAATTTACGAATGAGTTAAGAGTAGGATGAATTGCAACTTCATTGCAATTCATCCTGCTATTCAGCAGCACCAGATCACCCATTGCGCTGGTGGGGGTGCGGAAGGAATGACCCACACCCGATCAATCTGCATCAATCTGCAAGTGCGGGATGAACGGGTGGTAAGGCTGCAATACAGCACTCATTAAAATGCAAATGAGATGGGGACCAGACAGATTGCCCCCGGTAAAGGGAGTGGTGGGCTACGTTCGCTGGTTCCCCCCTCAGAGGGCGTTTTAAAAGTTGATCGTTCGTGGGCGGAGCAAACGAACAGTCAATTTTCTAGCAACCTGTTCAAATAGCCTCTGAGGGGGGAGTGAACGCTTCGATCAAATGCAAGATCAGATGCAAATCAATAAGGGCCAAACATGCTGTTTGCAGGGCTTTGGGGATCATCACTGTAAAAGAACTGATGGATTAACTGAAGCAGTTCAGCATGATCCAATACACCATCTTGGTTCGCATCCAGTTGCTGAAATACAGTGGCAGCATACAACGGAGAAATATTGTAAATGCTGAATAAATCTGCCCATTCCTTCAGGCTGAGTTTACCGTCGTTGTTATCGTCAAACAGCTCAAACACCAAAGACATCAGGGTTTTCACCTCTTGCTCGTAGCGGCTTGTATCCGCTAACACGGCATCGTAGTAGGCAAACCATTCATCCAATGAGACTTTCTGATCGGAACTGGAGTCGGCTCCCTGTTTGAGGTTTTTCCAGGTGTTTTTTAATGTGGTTTCCAAGCCGATGTATTTGGGCGATCGCCCGCCAATTTTCCGCACCACAGCAATCTTTTTCACCAGAGCTTCAAAATCTTGGCTAACCAAAACACCATCGCAGTTACTGTCGTACATACAAAAGAATTTGGTTAACTTGCGTTTTTGTAAGTCAGATAACATCCATCCCTCCGGCAAAAATGATGAATTCTATATACCACGTTATTTGGAGCTTGAGCGAAGGAGTTGGATACGAAACGATGAGCCGAATCGCTGGTGTGTCTAAGAGGGGGCAGGGGAGGATGGTTAACAAATAGCCAACGACGCATCTTAATTCAGATTGAGGGCTGGGTTGCTGACTGAGTACGGATGATCTGGAGTGGTTTGATGCGGATGCGCCAAGGGAAGGTCAGGTAGAGTTTTTAATTGGATAATGCCTTGCTGAATGAAAGGGAGCAGCGATCGCATCAACACCACCAAAGGTTTCTGCAACCGATTTGCCACATCCCAGAGGGGCAGTTTACCATTCATTAACATTCGGAATGCTGCATAAACCCCTTCCGAAACACGGGCTTGCAACTCCGCAGGCTTTCTGACTATCGGAACCATGTCTGGCGTAAAGTGTGGCACCCACTGATCCAACTGCCCCAACCCCGCCTCTATCCATTGCTGACGCAGGGAATGCCCTTCTCGTAACACCTGTTCCACGGAAAGAAATACGGTTGGTTGAGCCACAAACTTACCCGGATGCCATGCCGTTGTGACCACCACATGCTCCACAAAGGTAAACATTACCTCTTGTAAACTGCTGTGGATAATCGCTTTGGCTTGGGCAGGCGTAACCCAACCCTGGCTCAACCCCAAGTTGAGCAGATAGATTTCCCATGGCTCACCCACAGGCAGGGGTTTGTTGAGTTGAATCTGCTGTTTTAATAAATCAGCACAATGTTGTTTAACAACGCGATACCACCGCCGCCGCCGCTGATACCCTGCAGTTGCATAGACCAAACGCCCCAGGTAGAAGTAAAGGTGCCACTGCGGCGCACCAAGATAATCCGGAGTCACAACCAACTCACCCGTACTATGCTGCTGCTGCAACGACAACAGTTGATGAGCCAGTTGGGTCAGAACCGTGATCTCAGCATCCATATCAATCCGCCTTCAACCGTGCGTCAAGTGTTCTCAAATCGTTGCCCACTCAACCCATACAACGCTCAATTCAGGGGAAAACTCGCATCTATCAGCTTGAGGCTGCGGACACAGAGGAAGAGTGTTCACTCTGAAGCGAAGGTAGCTGCCATTGCATGTTTGGAGCTACCCCGATCCTGGCAAGAAAAAGTGTCAATTTTGTGACATAACGAACATTTTGAGCTGTAACTACAGCCGATTCCCCAGCAATTTAGTACACTACCCCAAGGGAGTTGCAAGTTAATCATGTACCCACACCACTACCTGTAGGAACACGGCAATGCCGTATCGCTACACCCATCATGGGGATATTATTTTTCTGCAAGTCCCCAACCTGAGAGCAAAGGGATGAAGCCCCTTACTTTGGGCTAATTTGGGCTGAATTGCGCTGAAAAATGCTGTATGGTACGTCTCACGTTTATGCAGTACAGCCAATCCAGTACGACCAATGCAGTACAACCGAACCTGAAAGGATCCCTGAAAGGGGCATTGTGTCCACAACGATGCCACATTTACTATCTAATATCCGGATTAAGTTAAGCGTAATTCCACTAGAAAGGATGCCCCTGTTCCTAGCTGGAAAAAGGTAATTACTATGTTGCTACAACTTGATCAACCCCCACTGAATTCACGACCTAGGTTATCTAACCGATTGGTTGATCAACCGATGCGTCTGTTAACTCGGCAATCTACATTTAAGTCTCAATCTGCATTTAAGTCTAATGGTGAACCGATGAGTCAGTCTACTCACGATCGCCATTCATCTGTTCCGACATTGAAGCCGGATGGCAACGTCACTAATCGTTTAGCTCAGACGCATCGGACAACAGACGATCTTGCTGTCGTGGTCGTCGATGAATCTTGTATTACCCGATTCAACTATTGGGATCAAGGCATTTGCCAGGGGATGACCCTGAGAAATGATCTCTACACCTGTTTTCAATGTTTTACGTCTGCATTACGATTCAAAGCCTATGATGTGGGCTACAGTTTTGCAGAAAAGGGAATTATCGTTTGTATTAGTGTGTCGGATGCAGGGTATTGTGTTTGGCTGAATTTGCGATCGCTAAGCACAGAGATGAGTGCCCAAATCAGAGCACACTTGCAATCTAATTTGAGTTCCCAACCCAGTTTTTGATCCAGTTTTAACCCTAACCCCGATTGCTTAACCCCAATTTTTCAATAGATGCTTGGCTGATTTATAGCGATTATCGCAGCGAGTAAGTATCGCTGATAACCTCTAAACATAATCCTGTAAATCCTCCCTGATGCATGAGACTAGCCACTTCGCTATGCAGTCTATGGGGATGTTTGCAAAGACTAATATCTTGTCACCTTGGCGACTAGTCGCTTGGGGTTTCACAGATTAGTTGTGGCTATGTGGTCATGAGCAAAACTGCTCTGTGCCAATAACCGCCAGACACTTTTCCAGCAACCTTCACCATTCAGTCGGATCCGTTCAGGACACTACCCATTTAAGGGCACTACCACCGTTCATCTAGAATCAACCGATTTCTGTTATTCAAGCGATCGCAGCTTGAGGTATTGCTCCATGAAACTCTCACTACAAACGAGTTGTTATCTTCGTAAATTACTCCGCCATTGGGCAAACAAATCGAGCAGTTTGGGTATTTCTGAATCAAAGTTATTAGAGAGTTTAGATCTAAATACCTTGATGGGACATTACTACAAAAACATTCTGCTCGAAAGCCTTGATCTGAATATGTTGTTGGGACATCATTATCCCCATCCAGCAGAACGGATGCAGGCGATCGACCGCTTGGAGAGCTTGACAGGTCTGCACAATGCTCTCAGTCGCAACCCAGCCTACAACCATCATGTGCGCGATTTGGAAAAATTGGAACAACAAATCCTTTGGGTATTGGGCAACCAAAGTATTCAGATCAAGCGACTGATCAATGATTTGTATTGTTTATTAAGTGGCTCCTAATAAGCGACTGTTTTAAAAGTTGATTTTTCATGTGCATCGCATACAAAAAATCAGCTTTCTAGACACCCTTCTAAGCAGCCTCTAGGTAAGTATTCAGGTAGCCGAATCTAGGGCGCGGAAACCGCGCCCCTACACACCGAACAACAGATGGAATTGTAGGGGTTGGGTTCCCCAACCCTTTTAGATCGAGCAATCAAGCGTTGATCAACCTGAATCGTTACGCCTCTAGGGTACATCAGAGCAATCTAGCAAGAGGAACAACAGCTTGATCAGTAAATGCATCACGAAGGGATGTGAGTTGAATCCATCAACATTGAATGAGGCTCAGGCTAGTGTTGTGCCACCCCTGGCAGCGAGGCAGGCATCTGACCACCATGCTGAAGCAGTAACCGATGAATTGCTGTTGGGTCTGGCTCCATTTGCTGATTTAGCATCATTGGTTAGCCATGAATTGCGAACTCCTCTCACCTCAATCCAAGGTGTATTAGGACTGTTGGAACGCGGGTATTTAGGAACATTGTCAGAAGAGGGGCAGCGATTAGTCCATTTGGCGATCGTCAATACCGATCGCCTCACCCGTCTGGCTCAATTAATTGAACAAGACTATATCAACCCTGTCACTATTTTGTCCAAAGGCGATTTGGATCAGTTACAGCTCGAAAATGATCTACATCGTGCCTTAGAACGCAAAGAATTTGAATTATTTTATCAACCGATTGTCGCTGGTCATTTAGACCAGATTAAGGGATTTGAAGCCTTGATTCGGTGGAAACATCCGCACAATGGTTGGATCTCTCCATCTGTATTTATTCCCATTGCCGAACAGACGGGATTAATTCATGAATTGGGCTTGTGGATTATCCAACAAGCTTGTAGTCAGCTAGAGGCTTGGCAACAGCAATATTCCGGTTCCGAATCGTTGACAATGAGCGTCAATCTATCCACACTACAGTTGTCACAACCGGACTTGGTAGAACGGATTAGTCAAATTATCAATTCGGTTCACATCAGTCCCAATAGTTTGAAACTGGAAATTACAGAAAGTGTACTGATTGAAAATCACGCGGATGCGATCGCGACCTTAAGGGAATTACGCGCCTTGGGCGTGCAATTGTACATTGATGATTTTGGTACTGGATATTCTTCCCTAGCGCGGTTAGCAGATCTGCCATTGAATGCACTTAAAATCGATCAATCGTTTGTCGCTAACCAACGGTGGGATTTGTGCGAAACGATTATTCTCTTAGCTCAGAAATTGGGCTTGGATGTGATTGCAGAAGGGATTGAAAACCCAGAGGAGTTAATTGCTTTACAAGACCTCGGTTGTCAATATATCAATACCTTCGCCAAATTATATGGGGATTAGGGAGTAGGAACCGGGTGAATCG
>CAZJZR010000164.1:0-7414 GCA_964550475.1 uncultured bacterium | reverse complement strand
GGCAAGCAAATTGAGGTGGTGTTGGAAGATGGTGCTTCCGACTGGCCTACCTTTGCTGAAAAGGCCACCAAGCTGATCGACCAAGACAAGGTTGCAGTGGTCTTCGGTTGCTGGACTTCTGCCAGCCGTAAAGCTGTATTGCCCGTGTTTGAGTCCAAGAACCACATGCTGTGGTATCCGGTGCAATACGAAGGTCAAGAGTGCTCTAAGAACATCTTCTACACCGGAGCTGCTCCAAACCAACAGATCGAGCCTTCGGTGGAATGGTTGTTGAAGGAGAAGGGCAAGAAGTTCTTCTTGGTCGGATCTGACTATGTGTTTCCCCGTACCGCTAACACCATCATCAAGGCGCAGTTGGAAGCCTTGGGTGGCGAAGTGGTCGGTGAAGACTACATCCCCTTGGGTGGCACGGAAGTGACCCCCATCATCACCAAGATCAAGGCGGCTCTGCCCGATGGTGGTGTGATTTACAACAGCTTGAACGGCGACAGCAACGTGGCCTTCTTCAAGCAATTGCAAGGGGCTGGTTTGGGGCCTGACAAGTACCCCTCCATGTCCGTGAGTATTGCGGAAGAAGAAGTGAAGGCGATCGGGGTGGAATTCCTCAAGGGTCACTTTGCCGCTTGGAACTACTTCCAAACTGTTGACACTCCTGCCAGCAAGAAGTTTGTGGAAGCATTTAAGGCCAAGTACGGGGCTGATCGGGTAGTGAATGACCCGATGGAATGCGGCTACAATGCGGTTTACCTGTGGAAGCAAGCCGTTGAAAAGGCTGGTGCCGCCGATGATTTGGCCAAGGTGCGTGAAGCGGCCTATGGTCAAACCTTTGATGCGCCCCAAGGGATGGTGAAGATGAACTCCAACCACCACTTGTCTAAGTTTGTCCGGATTGGGGAAATCGGTGAAGATGGTCTGTTCAAGATCGTCTTCTCGACTGACAAGGCGATCGATCCAGTGCCCTGGAACCAGTTTGTGGCTGAAACCAAGGGCTTTACCTGCGACTGGACGAAGAAGGACGTACCCGATCCCGGTAAGTTCAAGATGAGCTAATTGGCTGTAAGGTCACACAGGATGATCGTGTAGGGGTTGCGTTCCCAAACCCAGGTGGATCAAACAATCCAGCGTTGATCTACCTAGGCAGTTACAATCGCTAACAAAAAGAGGTGGGCACTGTCCACCTCTTTTTGTTTTGATTAGATTTGGTAATAGGTAATAGGTAATAGGTAATGGGTAATGGGGGATTGAAACTCCCACTGGGCGAGGGATTGAGTGGTGTGGGCTATGGATCATCGACTGTGAGGTCATGCCTCCGGATGTGATACAAAGCTAGCCCCTTCTGGTTGAGTTCGGCGAGGTGTAGGAGCAGGTTTAGCCGATCAGTGGTCGGTCAAAACCCTTGTGTTAACAATAAAACCTGCCGCTACGGAGATCTATCCCTATGGCTTAGATCGAGGCAATGAACCATGAACCTCTGGGAGGGGTAATTGGCAACGTTGTAATCGTTCACATCCCCCGTGGGAAAAGGGTTGCGGGCTACGCCCGCTGGTTCCTCCCCCTTGGGGGAGTGAACAGTTACGCACATTGCGTATCAATTAGCAGGGGTACTAGGGGTTGGTAATGGACTGGGTGAGGGTTTAGTCTCTTGCAGTTGCCATTCGGTCAGAGGGCGTACTATTGCGGTGCTAAAGCTCATCGGTAATAGGGCAACCGATAGGGTTGGTTCCGATTGGGCAGGGGGATCGATCAGGGCATAAAGACCTGTTTCGCTGAAGTCGGAGTTGCCCAGAATCAACCGATGCACTGTTTGGTTGGTGAGGGTGACTTCCACGATCGCCTTTGGTTTATCCAAGCCAAACTCTGCCTTTTGGGCAACGGGAACGCTGAGGGTGCGATCGCGTTGACTGGTGGTTAATAGGCTGAGTAAATAGGCCACAGTCGCATCATTAGCGGGGCCGGGTTTGGGTTGCTTGATCTGCCATTTCGTAACCAATTTGTCGGATTTTGGATCGGGTTTGGCGGATGGAGTCGGTTTGGCTTCGGCGGATGGTGTGGGGGAGGGTGTTTCAGAAGCCGCTGTTGGACTGGCAGTAGGGCTAGCCGCCGGACTGGAGTTAGGAGTGGGCTTGGCTTCCGGCTGAGCGGTAGCTGGTGTACGGACAAACTCTAAGCGTTGATCCTGGACTGTCACCGTAAAGGATTGCACATCCGCTTCCTTAAACCCAAAAATTTGCAACGCAGCGGTTTCTGTCGCTTGTTTCTCTCCACGTCCCCGCACCTCTAGCAAATACACTGCGCCACTGACCACAAAGGCCAAAAGTACCAAAATTAATGTTGTGCGTTGAAATTTCATAGCCTGCGCGTTGGTTCTACGGCTTGTCTATAGTGAGAGCAATTTAAAGCATCGTTACAGCATAGTTATAACAAGCGATGGGCTACTTGTTCCGACAAGGCGGTTGACCGTTTTGGTCATACCGCGATCGCGGGTTGCAATTGCATCAGAGGACAAAGCCACTTACCCTGAAATTATGCGGTATTGCCGTGATGTAACATCAGTTGTGTTGCTGCTGCTGTGTCGCTGTCGTAACTGCCGCAATTGTCCACTGTTGGGTTCATCCGTCTACCATTCCCCTTGACCTCCGATCGCCCCTACTGGTTAGCTTGGTCACAAATTGCTGGCCTTGGTTCCATCCTGCTGCAACGCTTGAGCCAGCAGTTTGGTAGTTTGGCGACGGCATGGGAACAGGAGGCGAGTGAATTAGCGGCGGTGGAGGGCATTGGCCCGCAGTTGCTGGAGGCCATTCGGGAAGGGCGATCGCGGATTGATCCACTGAGCTTGTTAGCGCAACACCAGCAGCAAAATCCCCACTTTTGGACTCCGGCAGATACTGACTATCCCCGGTTGCTGTTAGAAACCCCGGCCTTTCCTCCGGTGTTGTATTACCAGGGAGTCGTTGATCCCCAAGAGAATCAAGGCTGGCGACGCACGATCGCGATCGTCGGCACCCGTTCCCCCACCGACTACGGTCGTCGCTGGACTCGCAAACTCACCACTGCCCTTGTCCAACAAGGATTCACCATTGTTTCCGGCCTAGCCGAGGGGATTGATACCGAAGCCCATCGCACCTGTGTGGAAGCGGGAGGACGTACCCTTGCCGTTTTGGGGACGGGGGTGAACGTGGTCTATCCCTACCGCAACCGCGCCCTCTATGAGCAAGTCAAGCAAGTGGGGCTGGGGTTGAGCGAATATCCGGCTGGCACCAAACCCGATCGCCTGCATTTTCCACGCCGCAACCGCATCATCGCTGGACTATGCCGCGCTGTGTTGGTGATGGAAGCCCCGATGCAGTCTGGTGCGTTAATCACCGCCAATGTGGCCAACGACTATGGCCGCGATATTTACGTCTTACCCGGATCGCTGGATAATCCCAGTGCCCTCGGCTGTTTGGGGTTAATTAACAAAGGGGCACAGGTGATTTTGAGTGAAGGGCATTTGCTGGAACTGTTGGGTGCGATGCCCGCTTATAACGCCACCACAGACGAACAATTATCTCTCCTCACCCCCGTCCCAACAGATCTGGAACCGGAACTGCAACAACTCCTGAATGCCCTCTCCAGCGATCCGCAGCCGTTTGACCTGATTGTGCAAAAGACCAACTTACCTGCCGCATCGGTTTCCAGTGGTTTATTGCAATTGGAAATTATGGGTTTGGTAAGTCAAGTGCCGGGAATGCGCTATCAACGGTGTTAAGCTTCATCGGGGAAAATCAACGGTTACACTTGGTGAATTTGGCACAGTAGTGAAAAATTGCAGCATACTGGTGTCGGATCTGTTTGACGATCTGCCTGATTTACTACTGCATAGAGGAATTGACAACGTGATAGCCCTGAACCAAACCGCAGATGGCACCTATGAAGGTTTAGCAGAACTGTTGCCCACGGTTCGTTCGATTGGCTGGGGTGCAGCCAAAATTTTGCAAGCCTATTACCGGGGGGAACCGCTGGAGGACGGCACCGCTACCAAATTAGAGGTGCAAGAAGGGAAAGGTGGGCCAGTCACAGCCGCAGATATCGCCACAAATCATTACATTTTGCAGCGGATGCAGGCGGAGTTGCCGATCGCCGATGTGGCCTATTTGAGTGAGGAAACCTATAAGGCGCAATCTACAGGCAACGAACCGCTACCAGGAACTTGGGTGTGGGTGATTGATCCGCTGGATGGCACCCGCGATTTTATTGACAAAACCGATGAATATGCGATTCACATGGCGTTAACCCATCAGGGTCGTCCGATTTTGTCGGTGGTGGTGTGTCCAGAGTTGGGTAAGTTGTACTTCGCCACGTTGGGGGGCGGTACGTTTGTGGAATTGAAAGATGGCAGTATTCATCCGGTGCGAGTGTCGGACTGCGATCGCCCAGAGGCGATGACCATGGTGAGTAGCCGCACCCACCGGGATGACCGCTTTAATAACTTAATTGCCCGGTTACCATTCCAACAAAAGCTGTACGTGGGCAGTGTGGGTTGCAAAGTAGCGGCGATTTTGGAGCAAAAGGCAGAGGTCTACATTTCCCTGTCGGGTAAATCGGCTCCGAAGGACTGGGATATGGCGGCTCCAGAGTTGATTCTGACGGAAGCGGGCGGTCAATTCACCCATTTTGATGGTCGTCCGTTGCTGTACAACCAGGGGGATGTGAACCAGTGGGGTGGGCTAATGGCAACCAATGGCCATTGCCACAGCCAATTGTGTGCTGAAGCTGCGGCAATTTTAGTAGAGATTGATGCGGTAACGTAGAGGGCGTTTTAAAAGCCCGATTTGATGTAGCCTTGGCGACTGTTCGCCTTGCGTTCCCGCAGGGTAGTCGCTGCCCTACGGACACTAGCGTAGCCATGCCCGTAGGGCTATAACCTGCCTACGCAGGTTATGGAAACCCTTGATTTTCTTCAGTCCGCGTAGGCGGACTTTGTTCACCTAGTCGCGGTTTTAACCGCCAGACACTTTCCAACCAACCTCTAACTCTAACTCCTGATCCTCAATGATTTTGTGTTTGAACCGATAACCTTGTACGGGCGAAGCATTCCGGCCATGATTTTTCGGTCATTCCCTAACTTAACTACCGGAATGCTTCGCCCCTACGTTGGGCAACACAAATTTAATTAGAACCAGTCTAACTCTAACGTCAGCATTCAGGAACTTGAACCGAGGGCGCGGTTACCGCGCCCCGAAAAACCGCTGAGAATTTGCAGGAAAAATTACCTCCCCACAATGAATTTAGGGACACGGCAATGCCGTGTCCCTAAAGTTAGCGGTAAGCGATATGGGTACAGGATGATGGCTGTACCTTACAACCTATTCCTAAGGCGTGGTGGTTTGTGCCGCCAACAGTTGCTTCAGCTTTTCCAATTCCTGTGCCCAGCGGGGATCGGGTTGGTGGCTGTCTGAGGCGGCGGTGGAACCACCAGTGGAGCCTGATTTCTTCGACTTGTTCTTGCGACGGCTGCTGCCACTACCGGAGTTGGTCGCGGTGGCGGTGGACGCAGAACCGTTGTCGGTGTCCATTGCGCCGTCATCGTCTTCACCAGACTTGCCCTTGGAGCGGGGTAAGGCTTTCTCAATCTTGATGGCACTGTCTTTCAATACGAAGCCGTTAAACTTGGCAATCAGTTCATCAGCCTGTTCATCAGTCTTGACCGTCACAAAGCCAAATCCCCGACATTTGCCAGTTTTGCGATCGGTGATCACCTTGGTGGACACGGTTTCTGTTCCATCGGCAAAAACTGCCTCTAGTTCCTGACGTTCCAGTTCCTTCGGCAAATTGCCAATGTAAAGACGAATAGACATATTTGAGAATACCTCCGACTCCAAAATCTAGTGCAGCTAATAACTGTGTTTCAGGCAAAGCTTCAGGGAAACCATGATTCAGACTCTCAGATGTTGACTTTAAGCTGATGGTTATTCAGACTCACGACAGCAACCCCATCGTACAATCCCCACTGAATTAAATCGCCAGTGACCCGATTTCTAACTTATGTGGCGACCATACTTAACCCTCCCGGTGGGTATGACTTAGCGGTTGGCCGCCGTTGGCTGGCGTTGGGTTGACCACAGGAACATGCATCGTTGCCCCGGTATACAACACTGTGGGTAGCCTCACTGTTGGCAAGCCGTTGCTTCAGTGGGCGATCGCCAATGGGTAGTTTTCTGACCAACTCAACCGTAAACCAACTCAGTAAGTGTGCGGTTGTGGCCAATTGCCCCATTTCATTTTGAGAATTCTCAATCGTCTGATTCATCTATACAACGTCAGTCAACGAATCCAGCAAAATCAACTCAGGAATCTTAACTACCAGGACACAACTAACCGGCACACAACTAACCAAGGCACTCATTCAAAGCATCAACCGTAACTATTTCCCCCGGTCAAGAGAGTTGCGGACTAAGCCCGCTGGTTCCTCGCCTAGGGGGGGCGGTTACCATCAACCAAACTGAGGTGAAGCTAACTAAACAACTTCGATGGAGGGTTCTAGTTTTTAGCAATCACGGTAGTTTGGCTCAAATCTGAACACGAAAACTATCTGGTAAACCAATAACTCAAATCGTTGACTCAAAAACTTGAAGTGGGCGTAATTTGTGAGCGTAACTATGGATGACTGAGCGATTAATTACAACCTTTTTGTCATAAATGATGAACCAGTCTAGGGAAAAACTGGATCGAGGTGTAATAAAACCAATTTTATAAACGAAACCAAACTATTGTATCGTTAGACGCTTTTTATCCAGATGAATGGGAGGCAAAGTTCAAGATTGCGTGACAATTGCACGCTAATTACTTGCAGAAGTTAGCTTGTCACGAAAACCAGCAATTTGATTCAGCATTGTTCAGTACTTGTTGTTCGGCACTTAATCATGCAACGGAGCTAACCGTGTAAAATTTTGTGCCTAAATTAACAGATTTATGCCGTTACATCCGAGAGGATCAGGGATAAAACTGGTTGGTACTTGATCAAAGTCAGAGCTAAATCATAAATTTGGCTGGCGTAACCTGATGGCTTTGCTGATGCAGACCTTCATTAACCTACCACGCTTACAGGACTCAGGGAAAAAACCTGATGTAATGTAACCATTGATTTTGTGATTTTGTCTGTGACTGTGACTAATGAACTTCGCTGATCGCTGTGAGTGACGACAAGTTGACTGGTAATTGACCGTTGCTGGTGAATCACCGATCGCAAGTATGGGGCTGGGGCTAGGGAAAGACCAAATCTAGGGCAAGATTAACGATCTATCTATGTGTTAGGTATCTGGCCGTCAACAATTTGCAAATTGATGACCAATGGGATCAATTGCTCAACCCCATTAAATTATGCCTGAAAATCGGAAAACATCATGAAGATTCTCTGACATGAATTTTGGGGCGG
>CAZJZR010000163.1:0-7431 GCA_964550475.1 uncultured bacterium | reverse complement strand
TAAAACACCGCCTCCACAAACGGCCCCAAGCCCAATTGAATCGGCCCCAGCACCGCGTAATCAAACTCATCCGCAAACGGCGTTTGCCGACTATCGGCAGGCAACACCTGAGTGCGGCCACGGGGTAACCCTAGCCAACTCAACGGCAAATTCAGCGGATAACTCCACTGGTGCGGAGCCACAAACACCTGTGCCGTCGGGAATCGCCGCGCAAACGGCCCCACAAATACCTTATGCTCCAACCCCGACACCGTAGGCAAAATGATGTACTTGACCGCACCATGGCGTTCCACCAACTGATTCACCAACCGGATACATTCAGGGGTGGGGGCGATCGGGGCGTAGACCAGTAACCCGCCTGCCGCCAGCTTCACCACCGTCATCCGAATCGGCACCGCCACATACAGCACCCCCTGCAACTGGTCAAATGTCCAAATCGTGTCCGGCACCACCTCTGTACAAAGGGTGCGACGCTGGCCGTAGGGATACAGCGGCACCAACGGCCAGAACGGCCACGCCCAATCAGCGGTGTTGGCTTGAACGACAGTTTGGTTGTTCTCCACTGGAGTCGTGGTGCTCATGCCTGTTGGTAATGGGTAATCGGTAATCAGTAATCGGTCATGGGGAATAGCGAATCGGTACTGCATCGGTCATTAACCGTTGGCAGCGATCAACCCGATCAGAGCGGTTGGCGGGAGTGAAGTTGATAGGTAAAATTGCACAGTGGAAAATGGTGCAACCCTCTATACTGTGTTATAAATGTAAAGGTTTTTGAAGCGTTACCTCAAGGATTTTTCTATCCCTGTTTTTGCCCAAGATGATTCCAAGTCAGTCGATTTTGTGTGTGATCCCAACGCGCAAGGTCGGCTTTCTTGCTATTTAAAAATCAATTAACGTACCTTTTGCCAATACCTCTGACTCGATGAGGTAACGACGATGAGGTAACGATAACGGGAACACTGGGACAACTAAATCTGCGGGTCTGCTGGTTGCAACCAATACCATGTCCTGACGAACAGTGTCAGCACGGCTAGGCGGCTAACCACAACTCAAGGTCATTGTTGAGTTCTCCACAGCAAAAGCATTCTGGGTTTGATCGGTGCGATCGCGCCCTCGCTTCGGTGGTTGGGAACCCAGTGGCGTGATGCCAACCCCGCCTAGTTTGGTAACGCCTTCGTCAGCACAACCCATCCTTGTTTGGAGACTTGAAGCTTAAATTCATGACAGCTACCACAGACAGACTTGTACAGGGAACATCTCCCTCCTTTGATCTCAATCTGCAATTAAAAGACATTATTAAAACGCTGCCTCGCGCTTGTTTTGAAAAAAATCAGCGAAAAGCTTGGACATCCGTTGCCATCAGCGTTGTATCTGCGGCTCTTGGCTACTGGGCGATCGCCGTTTCTCCCTGGTTCCTGTTACCTATCGCCTGGATTTTTACGGGCACGGCTCTGACGGGTTGGTTTGTGATTGGGCACGACTGTGGTCACCGTTCCTTTGCCAAACGCCGTTGGGTCAACGATTTGGTTGGGCATTTCTTCTTCCTGCCATTGATTTACCCGTTCCATAGCTGGCGGTTGCTCCACGACCACCACCACCGCCACACCAACAAGATGGAAGTGGATAACGCATGGCACCCCTGGCAAACCCATGTCTACGAACAAGCGGGTACCGGGATGCAAGCCTTATACCGTGCCTTGCGCGGTCGGTTATGGTGGACGGCTTCCATTGCCCACTGGGCGAACCTGCACTTTAACCCCAACAATGTCGCTCCCCGCGATCGCAACAAAATCAAACTGTCGGTGGCGGTGGTGCTGATCTTTGCGGCGATCGCCTTCCCCACATTAATTGCAACCACAGGCATTTGGGGCTTGGTCAAATTCTGGCTCATGCCCTGGTTGGTCTACCACTTCTGGATGAGCACCTTTACCCTCGTCCACCACACCGCCCCCGACATCCAATTCCGCCATGTGGACACCTGGAACGAAGCCGAAGCCCAACTGGGCGGCACCGTCCATTGCACCTATCCCCGCTGGGTGGAAATTCTCTGCCACGACATCAATGTGCATGTGCCCCATCACATTTCCGTGGCCGTACCCTCCTACAACTTGCGGATGGCGCACCAGAGCTTGATGGAAAACTGGGGACAATACATTCACACCTCGAAGTTTTCTTGGGGCATGATGAAGCAAATTGTCGATCAATGCCACTTGTTCCACCCGGAGCAGGCATACCAATCCTTTAAGGACTATCACCGTTAATCACCGTTCAACGCTGAAGGGACACGGCAATGCCGTGTCCCTTTAATTAGCGGCGCGGGTAGAGGCTGAACGTGCACGTCTCTAATGGCGTTTAGTCATTGCGGTGAGGGCAGCCTGCTCTGCCTTTGGCTCTGACCTGGCAACCCTGTCCCCATAGCCTAGTTTTCGTAATCCCCAGTATCCATTCCCCAGTATCCATTCCCAATTACCCATTCCCAATTCTCACCTATCAGGTCTAAGGATTTCCCGGTTTTCCCGGTCAGGTTTTGGTGTCAGGGTTAAACTGGAAGTTAAGATTTGGATGTGCATCTTGGTAGCAACCAGCGCAATGAAACTGGCATCATTCACCTGCAATGGTTCAGTTACAACTGTAAACAAGGGCAAAAAGGGCAATCTGTAATGACATATTCCTGGTTCAAGGGATTGGGCAAAACCGTGAAGAACACCCTCGGTCAATCAACCGTTTCTCAACTGACCCAAACCGCCAGTGGCAAGCTGTCCCAGCGGACACCGCCTACATCGCGTCGCCACTCCCCTAACTGGAAACTGTGGCAGATTGCCGCGAGTTGGATTATTTGCCATGGAGTATTAGTGGGAAGTCCCGCATTGGCCAACAACGAAGCCAACTCCATGTCCTACAGCGATCTGCTCCGCAAAATTGAAGCAGAAGAAGTCACCAAAATTCAGTACGACCCGGCTCGGCAAGTCGCTAAGGTGACTCTCAAGGGCAGTAAGGAAGAAAAAACGGTTGTCCTGTTGTCGCAAAATCCAGAATTGGTGGAATTGAGTCGGGCAAAAAATGTTGATTTTGCCGTGCAACCATCCCCCGATAACAGTGCAGCGGTGAACCTGCTGGCTAATTTATTGCTGGTGGTGTTAATTATTGGTGGGTTGTTGTTGATTTTGCGCCGCTCCGCCAACGCCTCCAACCAAGCCATGAGCTTTGGCAAATCCCGCGCCCGCTTCCAGATGGAAGCCAAGACTGGGGTGATGTTTGATGATGTAGCAGGGATTGAAGAGGCGAAGGAAGAACTGCAAGAGGTCGTGACCTTTTTGAAAAAGCCGGAAAAGTTTACTGCCGTGGGTGCCCGCATTCCCAAAGGGGTGCTGTTGGTGGGGCAACCAGGTACGGGGAAGACATTGCTGGCACGGGCGATCGCGGGTGAAGCAGGGGTACCTTTCTTCAGCGTCTCTGGCTCGGAATTTGTGGAAATGTTTGTGGGTGTAGGCGCGTCGCGAGTGCGTGACCTATTCCGCAAGGCTAAGGAAAGTGCCCCCTGTTTGATCTTTATTGATGAAATTGATGCCGTTGGTCGGCAACGAGGCACAGGGATTGGCGGTGGCAACGATGAACGGGAGCAAACCCTGAACCAGTTGTTAACCGAAATGGATGGGTTTGAAGGCAACACGGGGATTATTGTGATTGCTGCGACGAACCGCCCGGATGTATTAGATGCCGCCTTGTTACGCCCCGGTCGGTTTGACCGTCAAATTACCGTTGATCTACCCAACTCAAAGGGACGGCTCGGAATTTTGGAAGTCCACGCCCGCAACAAGAAACTGGATCCAGATGTGTCGTTGGAAGTGATTGCCCGTCGGACACCAGGATTTTCTGGGGCTGACTTGGCTAACTTGTTGAATGAAGCAGCCATCCTCACGGCCCGTCGCCGCAAGGATGCAATCACAATGCTAGAGGTGGATGACGCGATCGACCGGATTACAGTGGGGTTAAGCCTAACGCCGTTGTTGGACAGTAAGAAGAAGCGACTGATTGCTTACCATGAGGTCGGTCACTCGATCCTGATGACCCTATTGCCGAATGCCGAACCGTTAAACAAGGTGACGATTATTCCCCGCTCTGGTGGGGTGGGTGGGTTTGCCCAACCCCTCTATAGCGAAGACATGATTGACAGTGGGCTGTATACCCGCGCCTGGCTGATGGATCACATCACCATTATGTTGGGGGGACGCGCCGCTGAGGTGGAGGTATTTGGCGATGCCGAGGTCACGGTGGGTGCCAGTTCTGACATCCGTAAGGTGGCGGATTGGGCGCGGGAGATGGTAACCCGCTATGGCATGTCCGATTTGGGGCCGTTTGCGCTGGAAGGTTCTAACAGTGAAGTGTTCTTGGGGCGCGATTTGATGACCCGTAACGAATACTCGGAGGAGATTGCCAGTCAGATTGACCATCAAGTGCGGGCGATCGCCAGCCATTGTTATGACAAAGCCCGTGAGATCATCCGCCAGAATCGGGTGGTGATGGATCGGCTAGTGGAACTGTTATTGGATCAGGAAACGATTGAAGGGGATGAATTCCGCCAGATTGTAGCGGAACACACCACCCTACCGGAAAAACAATTGGTTACCGCTGGTCAAAGTCGTTAGGGAGGAGCGTAAAAATAAAGTACCCACAGTTTAAAACCCAAAGTTTAAACATGATGCGTTACGGCTGAAGCCTTTAGCGTAGCCCTAGGCGAAGCCCATGCCTTTAGGCTATTGCCAGAGGCTATACGCATCCTACGCTGGGTATTTTATGGATTTGCAGATCCCTTAGGGCACGCCTTGGACTTTGCTTGCACTTCGCTCGCAGTTAGGTGGAGGCCGCCGTACTAGCCTTGTAGGCTGCCCAGCCGCCGAGATGGGAGATATCCGGCCAGTTGAACTGTTCGACTAATTCACGGGGGTAGAGGATGGCGATCGCGGTTTCTCCCGTTTCCAACTCCACCTCGGCGGGGTACATATTGGGTGGTTCCGTCGATACCAAGTAATCGTACTGTTCTTGGGTCAGTTCATACACCTCACCGGGAATGCTGATTCCCCCTTCCGCGACCTGATAAATCGCCGGATGCCAACCATCGGCAGCGGCATGGAGACGATATTTCGCCGCTGTTTTGGCTTCCCGGATAAAGGTGGCCGATTGTAAATTTTGGTGATCCGGTTGTCCCCGTAAGGCAGATCCACAAATAAAAACGCGCTGGTTCATAGCATTTAGTTGATCAGATTGGATTGCAGACAATCATCCCAAGGCTGTCCATGGGCGGCGGTTGGTTCCTGACACAGCATTTCTAACTGGGTTAGCCAAGATTGTATACTGTATACATTACCATGGGTGCTGAGGGATGGTCATCGATCCAGTTCCCGCAAAATGAGGTGCTGTTGTGTTCTTGTCATTGCGATCGCTACCACGGAATCAATCCTTGCAAGAGCAGGTTTACCACACGCTCCGGACAGCGATTTTGTCTGGTGAGTTGGCGGCAGGGGAACGCTTAGTGGAAACTCAGCTTGCCAATAAACTAGAAGTCAGTCGCACGCCGATCCGCGAAGCCTTGCGGTTGCTTCAGCACGACAATTTGGCGATCGCCGCTGCCAATGGAGCAATTCATGTCGCCACCCTATCCATGCAGGATGCCGTGCAACTGTACGATTGCCGCATTGCCCTAGAACAACAATCGGTGATAACCGCCTGCCAAAACATCACCCCCGGACAATTGCAAACCTTGGAAGGGATGATGCTGCAAGCCGAAAAACTGGTCACGAGTAAACCCAGCCAATTAACTCCATTTCAGATGTTGGATCTGGATTACCAATTCCACCGCCTAGTCGCCCGCAGTTCCGGAAATCTCTGGCTGGTGTCATTACTGGATCAAGTGTTTGACCAAATGCAACTGTTGCGGATTCAAACCATGCGTCATAATCCCAAGGTCTTAGAAATTCGGGTGGAGCATCAGCGGATCTATCAGGCGATCGCCGAACGGGATGTAGAAGCAGCTAAACAGGCGATCGTGGAACATCTCACCGCCAGTAAAGAGCGGGTGGTTCGCGAAATTAGTGACCTGCAATCATCCCAATCAGTCCAAGCACCGTAGTCGTGAATCTGGAATTAAAGCCCACCGATATCGCATTTCTCATATTTATGAGGTGCGATCGAGCAACTAAAACTCCCATTGGTCAAGGGATTCAGTGATGTGGTGATGCCGCTATCACCACAGGTAGCTATACACCTGAACAAACCTAGTGAATTCTTTGTGCCTTGGTGTCTTAGTGGTTAATCGAGTCACCACCAAGTCACTAAGACACCAAGGATGCACCAAGGAAACTCAGTGAGTTCTTTGAAGTTATTTGTTGACGAGCCATTAGTACCAGAATGATCCTTTCTTGGATTTCTGTTTTTGGCGGACTTTCTCCTGCTGGAATTCAATTTCCTTCAGCTTCTTCATAATTCGGCTGAAATACTCTTGCATATAGCCTTCCAACGTCGTGGTTTCCTGGGGATCAATCCCAAAAACTTGGTAAGTTTCTGTCATCTCAGCGGTGAGAGGTTTGCCATTAGTCAGCACTTCGGTGAAGGCTAACCGATCAGCCAGATTGACTCCCCAGGCAAAAAAGCGGGCGATGTTGCGGGCGGTTCGCAACAGACCAATTGGCATCCGAGAAATTTTTGCTTCCTTCCCTGACAAACGTTCACACAGGCGGATGATTTCATAGCCGCCCCACGCACGGGAACCCACAACGGGGAACGCGCGATTAATGGTTTCAGGAACGGTCAGCGATCGCACCGCAAATTTGGCAATATCCTGGGTGTCCATGTAGGCGATCGCTGCCGCTTCTCCAGTCACCCAAACGGTTTGGTTTTCCAAAATTGGGATAGCGTACTGCCCAATCAACCCTTGCAGAAATCCGCTCAGGCGCAGAATGGTGTATTGCAGCCCAGATTCTTGTAATAACAGTTCCGTACACCGCTTAATTTCCATCAGCGGCACCTCTGGATGGTTCTCAGCCCCCAGAATGGAACAAAACACATATCGTTCAATCCCAGCGGCCTGCACGGCTTGGATCAAGTTTACTTTTCCCTGCCAGTCCACTTCCTTAATGCTCAGAGAATCGGTAGGGCGGGTGGTGGCAGCATCGATCACAGCGGTGATCCCCTCCAACACCGGGGGTAAACTCTCTGGGTCACATAAATCTCCCCAAACTAATTCAGCCCCCCATTCCTTCAGGAAAGCAGCGCGTCGTTGACTGCGTACCATGCAGCGCACGGTGTATCCTTCGTCCAAAGCACGACGAACGATTTGCCTTCCTAGGGTGCCTGTCCCCCCGACCACTAGTAAACTCATGCGGGATCAATAACGAAACGTTAACTTTTTATAAGATTTTATCAGAAATCGACGGG
>CAZJZR010000162.1:0-7459 GCA_964550475.1 uncultured bacterium | reverse complement strand
TTGGGGGAGGGGCGGTTAAAACCGCATCTACAAGAACTAAACCCGCCTACGCGGATTTCAAAACCGGTGTTGCTGAATAGCAGGATGAATTGAAACGTCGTTTCAATTCATCCAACTCTTAGCTCATCCCTAAATTCAGCAACGCCGCTGTACGGGCACAGTTTCCGTGAACCAGAGGGTTGTTGACGCGAGACCATTCAGACCCCAACACCTTGAAAATGTCTCTGTAACACTACCTGTAGGGTCATGACAATGCTGTGACTCTATAGTTGTTATGGGGATAGTGGTTTGCCGCTGTGCGATCGCCCATTCCCCATAGCGGCTCAACCCCTATGACTGCTCAACGGTTGTCGTGAGGCGAGGATCGTTGCAGTAGATGAATGTGGCGGCATGTTGCGGGCGATCGCGCTGAAAGTGAAGCTGCTGGGCGGGAAAGTAAATTGTCTGGTATGCCTGGATGGTCTCCTCTGGTGGTAACCCCTCTTGCGCGCGATTGATTGCACGGTCTAACGCCGTTTCAAAGCTACATTCAATCCAAATCGAGAGGTCATAGTATGGCTGAAAAGCTGACTTCAGCAGGTAAATCCCTTCCAGCAAAATCACATCTATGTTGGCAAATTCGTAAATGTGCTTGCGGTAGTGACTGGCGGTTTCCTCGGCAAAGTCTGCTTCTAAATACAGCGATCGCCGCGCTTGTAGCGGCAACACCAATTGCTCAAACATTTCGGTAAAGCGAATCGCCTGTTGATAGAATTGCTCGGCAGGTTGTTCCTGACTGAAGCGTTTGTCTGGCAAATTCAGCCAACCGTCAATGTTGATTGTGGCAATTTTTAGCGGCGTTTGCGCCAGATCAGCCGCAAGTTGTGCCGTCATGTATCCTTTGCCAGAGCCATCAATGCCAGAAATGGCAACTAACACGGCGCGATCAGGTGGAGTTGCCGCTCGTTGATTGAGAATGGGGGCGATCGCTGCCGCCAAATCAGAAATCTTCTCCATTAGGGTTTGTCAAAATATTAAGTTCATGGTTTTAACTCTGTGAGAAAACTTAGTGAATTCTTTGTGCCTTCGTGGCTTAGTGGTTAATCCAACCTTTACCACCAAGTCACTAAGACACCAAGGATGCACCAAGGAAAGTGAGTTCTTTGCAGTTATTCCTGGACAAGCCCTTAGTGTCAGATCCCGACCTGAGATGTTGCTGAAACACAGCTCAATTTTTGCCGAAATCCCCTCGTTTCCTGGCGGCGCGATCGCTGCATCAACCGTCAGAGCCATGCCCAACTGAGCGGATCCCAACTGATCGGGTGGGTTGGCGTGTCTTGATCAACTGTCACCTGACCGATCAGGCCAAACCGCTGTCCGTGGCCGGAGCAGTTTTATAATTGAATCATGCAAAAGCTTACGATCACTCGACCCGACGACTGGCATCTGCATCTCCGCGACGGTGCAGCGTTGCAAGCGGTGCTGCCCCATACCGTGCGCCAGTTTGCCCGCGCTATCATCATGCCCAATTTGAAGCCACCAGTCCGCTCAGTTGCGGATGCCGCTGCCTACCGCGATCGCATCCTGGCGGCAGTGCCAGCGGGTCAACAGTTTGAGCCACTGATGACGCTTTACCTGACCGACAACACCAGCCCCGCAGAAATTATCGCGGCGAAAGCATCCCAGTTTGTCAAAGCGGTCAAGTATTACCCCATGGGCGCAACGACTAACTCAGACTTTGGCGTGACGGACATTCGCAAGTGCGATCGCGTCTTTGAAACGATGCAGCAGGTAGACCTACCCTTACTGCTGCACGGCGAAGTCACCGATGACAGTGTTGATATGTTCGATCGCGAAAAGGTGTTTATCGAGCGACATTTAATGCCGCTCCGGCAACGCTTTCCCAACCTGCGCGTGGTGCTGGAACACATCACCACCTCAGATGCCGTCCAGTATGTCCAATCGGCCAACCACACCGCCGCCACCATCACACCCCAACATTTGTTATTTAATCGCAATAGCCTGTTTCAGGGTGGCATTCGTCCCCATTTTTATTGCTTGCCAATTTTGAAACGAGAGTCGCATCGAGCCGCACTGTTGCAAGCCGCAACTTCCGGTAATCCGAAGTTTTTTCTTGGCACCGACAGTGCCCCCCACGCTCGGCATACCAAAGAAACTTCCTGTGGCTGTGCGGGTTGCTATTCGGCTTTGCACGCTATGGAGTTGTACACCGAAGCGTTTGAGAGCGTCGATGCCCTCGATAAACTGGAGGCGTTTGCCAGTTTCTATGGCCCCGATTTTTATCAACTTCCCCGCAATACGGCACAAATTACGCTGACTAAAACAACCTGGCGAGTACCCGATGAACTAGCATTTACCGAATCGGGACTGGTGCCGTTACGGGCTGGTCAAGAAATGACCTGGAAAATGGCGTGACCGTAGCCATCGTGCAAAATCAACACCCTACAGATCGCTTATGATCGATGTATTCTCGCATGTCTGGGAGTTTGAACCATGTCACTCGCTGAGTTAATTCCTCTGGTCAACAATTTAAGCCAACCAGACAAATTATCACTCTTTAAACTCCTAGCCGCACAAATTCCAGACGCTGAACTAAAAATCATCTTTTCTGCGTCAGAATATCCGATCTGGTCGCCCTATGATGCAGTGGAAGCTGCCAACATTCTGATGCAGATGATTCATGATGACCGAGAGGCATCCTCTAATGCCTAGTACAATCGAATTCCCTTTCTCGGACGATACAGCCTTACCCACAATCCCCATCACTCTGAGTTATTCAGGCTGTTCTGTCTCGGCGAACGCTTTGCTAGATACTGGCTCTACGATCAATTTATTACCTTATGATCTCGGACTGCAACTGGGTGCAATTTGGGAGGAACAAACCGTCCATTTACCATTGGCTGGAAATCTTGCAACGGTTGAAGCACGAGGTCTATTTGTGCATCTTCAGCTTGGGAATTTGGAACCCATTCGCTTAGCATTTGCCTGGGCGCAATCTGCTCAGGTGCCCTTAATTCTTGGACAAACGAACTTCTTTCGACAATTTGATGTTTGTTTTCAGCGATCGCGACGAACAATCGAAATTACCCGCTGCTCATGACTGTTTCAACTAAGCTGTCATGCATTTAAATTGCACACTTGCATCGACCACTTAATCAAACTCCAGAGCCGATCGCGCCACCATGGTCGCCCATGGTCTCTGATCCCAGGCTTACCCCCGCCGCACGGGAATTTCCAGCCAAAACTCGGTGCCTTGCCCTACCTCTGACACGCAGCCAATCTGGCCTGCGTGTTTTTGGGTAATGATTTGGTGGCTGATGGATAAGCCCAGACCTGTGCCTTTGCCTACGGGTTTGGTGGTGAAAAAGGGATCGAATAATTTGGATTGGATGGCGGTGGGGATGCCGGGGCCGTTGTCGGCGATGCGAATCTTGACGCGATGACTCGATACCAGTTCTGTGGTGATGCAAATTTGGGCAGGGCGGTGGCGACAGTCTTCCAATGCTTCTATGGCATTGCTGATCAGATTCATAAATACCTGATTCAGCGGACCGGGGTAACAGTCCACCAACGGCAGTTGGCCGTAGTGTTTCACCACCTGAATGCTGGGTTCACCGCCCTTGCCCTTGAGCCGATTCTGCAAAATCACCAACGTGCTATCAATGCCTTCGTGGATGTCCACCGCCTTCAGTTCGGATTCATCCAAGCGGGAGAAATTACGCAGCGACAACACCAGTTGCCGGATGCGATCGGCTCCCACCTGCATGGATTGCAGCATTTTGGGCAGGTCTTCGATCAAAAAGTCGAGGTCGATCGCCTGTCGATGGGCTTGGATGGCGGCGGGGGGATTCGGCAGATGTTGGTGGTACAACTCCAGCAAGTCCAGCAGGTCTTGGATGTAGGTCTGGGTATGGCTGAGGTTACCGAAGATGAAATTGACCGGATTGTTGATTTCGTGGGCAATTCCGGCCACCAACTGCCCCAGACTGGACATTTTTTCGCTTTGAATTAACTGGGTTTGGGCTTGTTGCAATTCCCACAGGGCTTGGCGCAGTTGGTCAGCTTGGGCGGTGGCGGTGGTGGCGGTGAGTTGGCTCTGGCTGTAGAGGTCGGTGGTGAGGGTGTGAATTTGGGCTTGGGCTAACAGCAGGTGGTGAATGTCCAGCAGTTGGTAGGGTGATGCGGTGGGGACTGTCCCAGGCTGTTCTTCCAGCGTGGCCGATCGCACCAACTGAACCACAATCGGATCATAAAGGGCGTGAACGGGACGCTGGAGTGAGTGGTGAACGGCAGTGGCGATCGCCACATCCCCCGCCAAGATCAAGGCTTGGGGGGCGATGAACTCATATAAGGCGCGGATGGGGCGGCGCGAAAACAACGCTAACCCGTAGGGACGACTCATTTCTTCTAAAAATTGCCGCCGCGACAGCATCCCTAGAAATTCGCCATCCTGGGTCAGAATCACCCCCGGCAGCAGGGGATTGTTGGTCAAGGTTTCGTTGACGAGATGGGTGGGGGTGTCGGCATCGACTTGAAAATCGTGCAGTACCAAGTCCTGCAATGTCGATTGCAAATGTACAGATGCGGCTGTCGCGCCATGATGCGCCACGGGGTACGCCGACTCACGGGCGATCGCCAAGGGTAAGTCGCTAGCTTCCATGGTGGGACTGGAGGCGATCGCCACCGCCAGTGTGCCAATGCTACACCGATCCCAGCGATCGCCGTGGTGTGGATCGGTAGGTTGACTGGGGCAGACCTCAATGTTTACTGCGTCAGGATTGAATGAGTCAGTTTGCACTTGATTTCGGAGCAAGATGAACAGAATTAAGCCGCAGGATGGGACGCACCTAAGGCCAGGGTAACCGCCGCCACTACGGACTGCACCGTTGGCAGATCGCTAGAGTGATGCACAGGTAAGCGTTGGGTGCCCGTATGCAGCACCACCCAATACACCGATCGCTGGGACATCCACCAACCCACCCCCGCCAGCAAAAACACCACCCCAATCACAAACACCAGCAGGAGCACCCCGGCACCCATGAGCATCAGCGGTTTGAGCCGATGCGGCGGCTCGCGGTCTAGGGTGACCCGTTGCACAGGCGCGAGGGCGTAGGCATCCCCATGCACAATTAAATGGGTGGCCGTCACCCGAATGCCGTTGACCGCATAGTAAACGGTTACGTCTGGGTCAGGTGGGCGATCGCAATTCAGCGCGTACCGGATGGTGGCCATAGGTCAATCCCAACAGCAGGGCAAGATCCCATGGTCATTATGGGTGACGCAGGTTATGGGCAATTTAACTCTGGGTGAAAAGTTAGTTGGTTCACGAAAAATTGATCGAATGCAACGGCACGCTCGAATTACCGATCGCATTTCACCTAGGGGATGAGAACGGGTACATGGCCTGTGTGTAGAGTATAGGTAGGTCACGATCCGGTTGAGCTGGAGGCAGTGGGATGGCATACAGTGATTTCACGTTGGCAACGGTGCAAGCGACGTTTCAGTTGACGATTGAGGAAAAGCGGCGGCTGTTTGCTGACCTTCAGGGCGTGCAGCCATCCGCACGATTGCTGACGGATTTGCAGGAGAATAAACCGTTGGCGATCGCGATCAATAGCGAAAAGGCGCGATCGGAATTTTTGATTGCCCCCATCCTGGCCGAGGTACGACGGCAAACTGCCTATCAAACCAGTTTGTTCTCAGGGGTTGAGTTTACCGTTGATCCGGATCGGGGGTTGAGAGGCTTCTGTGACTATATCTTGAGCCGTTCTCAAGAGCAGTACTACATCACGGCTCCGGTAACAGTGATTGTGGAAGCGAAGAATGAGAATATCATTGCCGGGTTGGGACCGTGCATTGCTGCGATGCTGGCGGCACAGATTTTTAACCAACGGGTCGGACAAGTCATCCCAACTATGTATGGGGCGGTGACGACAGGGACCAATTGGAAATTTTTGACCTTAACGGATGTGGGGACGGAATTGCTAGTCCACATTGATGTCGATGAGTACTACATCAATCAAATAGAACTGATTTTGGCGATTTTGCTGCAACCATTGCAGACCAACGCAACGGCTGTGACCGCATCCGGCGAACCGTTACGGCTGAACGGGTGAGGGCGGAGATCTTGGCAACTCAACAACTGGCTTTCATGCAGGGCTTTTAAAACACCCTCTTAACGACTGGGGAGCCAGGTCTGCAACGCCAACACTTGTTGCCGCAGTTTGCGAATTTCCTGGGCTAAAACCGGATCAATGCTGTCGAGATCACGCATCTGCTGAAACCAGGTTTGGATGGGGGCGGCCAGGGGTTGGAAGAGGCGATCGGGACAAACGAGCACAAGTAAGGTCAGGATTGTTGCGGCTGATCGCTGCTCCTCCGCATCCTGGATCGCGTCCCTCTGGATCACGTCCTTAAACAATGGATGAGTCTGAATCACAGCTTGTAAATCGGCGGGAATCCCTGGGGTTTGGGGGGCGGTGCCAATCAGGTGCTCCAGGGGTTGCGGCAAATGGTGCAGCAGCCGATCGCAGATCAGGTGCAACGCCGCGATCGCCGATTCAGGTTGTTGCTGCGCCAAGATCTGGGGAATGATCTGGCCAAACACGGGGGCGATCGCCCGCCATGCCTGTAAGTCCACCACAATTTGGAGGCGGGTGTTTTGCCAATCATCCCGTTTGCAGAGGGTGATGTATCCCCGTGCCTGCCCCGTTACGGGATCAAGCGATGCAAATGCCTCCCAGAGGGTGGTTAAGGGCACCCAGTGCGGCGGATATTTGAACCGTGCCACATCCAGCAACAGCACCAGATCGCGCTGGGGATGGTAACCCGCGATCGGTGAAAAATGGCCGTCCCCGGTTTGTCCCAGCACTGGGCGACTGTAGGCCGCCACCAGATGGATACCGGATGGGGTGGCGCAGATTTCCGCTACCGTCGCCCGAAACTGGTTCAGGCTGCTCTCAGCGGGGCGGTAGGGGGTGGCGATCGCCCCATTGCATCCAGCCAAACAGCAAAATTCGTCCACTGTAATCCCCGTCTGCTGAATCGCCGCCAGCGAGTGGCAACAGTCTAAAAACTCCTCCCCATACCATCGCCACACCCCTTTCCAAATCCGTTGCGGATCGATGGCCAAGGCGTTGAGCAAAATCACCAATGTACCCAAGCCACAAAAGGCGGGTTCGGTTTGGGTGTGGAACTGTTCGGCGAGGGGAAAGTAGCCCGCCAGTCCTCCCATCGCCAACGCTTCTTGGAAAATCTGTCGTCCCGCTGGGGAGGCGAAGGCGATCGCGGGTTCCGGTAACGGTCGCCGATAAAATCCGTCCATTGTCATGGCATGGCCTCTTGACTCTCTAGTTGGGTGGAGACTTTAAGGTGGTGGGAGCATGAATGGCTGAATTGATGAATCGCTGACTCCATAACGCATTGAGGTTTTGGTCATGACATCTCCCCCGACTGTTGA
>CAZJZR010000161.1:2110-7462 GCA_964550475.1 uncultured bacterium | reverse complement strand
TCCCATCCCGCCCAGTTGGAGGACAACCGCAACTGTGTGCTGTGCATGACCTGCCTGAAAGCCTGTCCCCACCGTTCTGTCGAGTTGAATTTGCGCCCACCGGGAATTGAACTATGGACAACCCACAACCCCACAGCCTATGAGGTGGCCTTGCTGTTCCTGCTCGGTGGAGCGGTGTTGTTACATCGACTGCCGGATGGTCTGGCTTGGTTGGGATTAAGTTCGCTGGTGTCGTTGCAATCCGTGGGCATTCACTTGGGTGTGGCGGTGCTGGCGTTGTTGGTTCCGGTGACCGTCGCTTGGGGGGGCGATCGCCTGATGCGGTTGCTCAACCAGTTCACCCACACCAATCTGAAACTGCGTCCATTTGTCGAGTTGGCCTATGGTTACCTGCCGCTGGTGTTGGCCGGAAACTTGGCGCATTACCTGCATCTGGGTCTCACGGAAGCTGGACGCATCCTCCCGCTAACCCTCACCACCTTCGCTCTCCCCAATCTGCCGCTACCCGTGGCCGTGGCGGATCCGGCGGTAGTGACCTTTCTGCAAGCGGTAACCTTAATTATGGGTACGTGGGTGAGTGTGTTTTTCACCCAAAAAATTGGTCGCCAATCCCTCACAACGTTGTTACCGCAGCATTTAGCAACGTTTGCGATCGGTTCAGTCATGTGGAAGGTGATTGTGGGGTAATTCAAGCATCCCAGTCCTGCATCGTAGCGAGGTAACCGTTCACATTCCCCGTCAGGGGAGTGAACGGTTACGTAGCGAGAGTTTTTCGGCTCAACCTGCCCTTACACCTGGCGGAACTCCACCGGAAGGGTCTGGCTTCACAGCACAATCGGAGACATGACCTCACCTCTGATAGCACGGTGTCCCCACGGCCACAAGTAGCTATGTATCAGCTAAACTAGAAACATCTTAGAAAAGTTCTTGTTAAGAGGGTACTGGAATGGTTGCTAGTGTTGAACGCCCCATTCGTCAGCGTCCCGAACTGGTGATTGCGTGGGAAAAGCCCCCCGCTGGTTTTGTCTTGGATGACACCCCTGTGGAAAATGCTGGACAACCTCTGATAGCTGGTGCCCTGCGAGAAAGTTTGGAACTCACCGGGCGGATTCTACCGGAAAATTTGATCGCCTCTAACTTTGGTTTGTGTGCCAAGCTGGGCACCGAACTGACCTTAAAAGCCCCTGACTGGCTCTATGTTGCCCAAGTCAAACAGCCTGGTCTATCACGGCAAAGCTATACGCCGCATTTAGAGGGCGATGTGCCCAGCATTGTGATGGAATTTTTGTCAGCCACCGATGGCGGCGAATATTCAATCCGCCAAATTCCGCCGGTGGGCAAGTGGTTTTTCTATGAGCAAGTGCTGAAGGTGCCCACCTATGTGCTGTTTGAACCCGATTGGGGCTTGCTAGAGGTCTACCGATTAACCAACGGACGGTATGAGCTAGAACAACCCAATGTCGAGGGTCGTCACTGGTGCGAAGCGTTGGGCTTATTTTTAGGGACTTGGCGAGGCAAAAAGGAAGAGCGAGATGGCTACTGGCTGCGCTGGTGGGATGCGGCTGGTGAGTTGCTGCCTTGGGGGGTGGAACTGGTGGAGCAGGAACGACAAAAGGCAGAACAGGAACGGGAACGGGCAGAACAAGAGCGACAGCGAGCGGAGCAGGAACGGCAAAAGGCAGAGCAAGAACGGAATCGGGCCGATCGCCTAGCTGAACTACTACGTGCCCAAGGCATTGACCCCGATGCGATCGCTGAATCTTGACACGGCTTTAACGACTCGACCAGAAAATGATCACTGTTGAACGTGGCCGTGATGGAAGTGAGGGCAAGCTTAGCTGAGGGCAATATGCTGGAGAATGCCAAAAATCTTCTGTGGCGATTGAATTGAATATTCAACCGTATCCACATAGGCTTGTTCCCCTGCGAGTTTGAGGAACCGCCAGGAAATTCCGGTGGTGACTACGCCGTGGATGGCTGTTAAGAAAAGGTCGTTAGCGGCATTAAACCGCAATCCGGCTAACATCTCGGCCAGACATTGGGCAATGCCGCCGACAATGTTCTCATTTTTGGCTTCCACCAACACGCAAACTGGAGCGGTCAGAGCCAGTTGCTCGGAGCTACGGGAGAGAATGTAGTCACAGCGGCCTTTCAGACCGACCGTTTCATCAACGTTGAATTCCAACCCGGAAAACAAACTAATTTTGTCTCGATAAAGGAGTTTCAACTCGGTTAACACAGGGGCAATAATCAGTTCCGATCGCGCTTTTTCTGTGTTCAAATTCAACGCTAATGGGAGGTAGCGTTGCAAAATATCAGCGAGGGTCGGAGGGAGTGATGCTTCAGCAATGCCATCAAACAGATTGGTGTCTTCATGAATGGTTAACTGAAATTTTTTCTTCAGTTCGGGAATTGTAAAATCGCTGTAGGCCATGATCTTCAGCTACTCGTGTTCAGCCACTCGTGTTAGCCACTAACTGAGGGGTTTCATTATAGCCGCTGGTGCTGTGAGGCGATTACCCCCGGCCTGTAATCGACAGGCCATCGACAATCAGGGAGGGGGTGTAGCAGTTGCCGTTCCAGTCAGCATCACCGCCCAATTCCACCAAATTTTTCAGGGCGGTGTAGACATTGCCGGATACCATCGTGTCCTTGACCCGACCGACGATCGCCCCCTGCTTCACCCGATAGCCCAAATCGACATTAATCGAAAAATCACCGGAGATGCCCGCACCGCCACCGAGGATTTGATCGACAACCAAGCCATCGTCAAGGCTGGCAATCAGGGCATCCAGCGATCGCGCCCCCGGTTTGACCAGCAAGTTGAACAGACCGGGGGTGGGGTAACTGCCCAGACTGGGGCGGAAGCCGTTGCCCGTGGTGCCATCGCCTAGCCGTCGTCCGGTGGTGCGATCGGTGTAGAACAGGCGCAACACCCCTTTTTCGATGAAATTCATCGATCGCGTCGGGGTGCCCTCATCATCAAAGGGGCAGCTAAACGGCCCTGCCTCTGGTTCTTGGGAGAGGGTGAGCACGTCGGCAATCACGGGGGAACCGATGCGATCGCTCCAGGGCGAAGCCCCTTCCAACACCTGTTTCCCATTCAGAGCCGCCTGCACCGTCCCCCACAGCAGATCTGCCGCCTTCGCAGTCAGCAACACCGGCACACGACCTGTGGGGGGTGGTGTATTTTCCTTCGCCCAGTCCAACCGTTGGATCACCTGTTGCGCCAAGAACAGTGGATCGAGGCTGTCGCGTTGGGTGAGGCCATCGGCAATGCTCAAAAAGTCGTCGCCGCGCACCCATTCCGCCGAGAGGGAACAACTGAGGGTGGTGTCGGTATAACTGGCATCCAGGCCGTAGGAATTGAGTAAGCGGATGGTTTCGGTTTCGCATTCCCAGTCGGCGGTGCAGATGGTGTCGGGGTACACGTCACGGACTTGGGCGATCGCCGCCTTACCCCAATTCACCAATTGTTCCACCCCCACCGCCTGCCCCAAATTGGGATAGGTGGCGGGATTGGCGGTCGCCAATTCAATCGGCTCCGGTTCGTTCAGGGCACTCAGAGCCAGTGCCCGATCGACCAAACTTGGCAACTCCACATCACCATAGGCCACCGCCAATCCGGGGCGGCCATCGCGCCATAGCCGCAGTGCCGTCCCCTCGGACTGCACCGTTTCCAATTGTTTTAGCCGATTCGCTTCAAAAAAGACTGGAGACGAGACAGATTGGGACTGAAGCACCTCAGCCGCGTCCGCTCCAGCGCGGAGTGCTAGTTCTAATAGCTGTTCTGCGTGCATCCCTGGCTCGATCGGTGGAGAACATCTGTGGAGAACCTTTGGGACTTGCGGAAAAATCATATCCCCGTGATGGGCGTAGGGACACGGCATTGCCGTGTCCCTACAAATAGCGGTGTGGGTACAGTATTCACTTCAAGTCCCTATGGCATCACTTTACGGCAAAGTGTGACGTTTAATTTCGCTGAATTTCGCTGGGTTAAGCCAAATCTAATTTTTGTAATAGCCAAAATCCGGTGAATGCTTCCACCTCTGGACTGGTCTGCAAGGCTAAGAAGTGAACTTGATTAGCCGCTGCTTTAGCCGTCTCAAATCCCTTGGCTTCGGCTTGGGTCTTGGCATCGCTGAAGCTGGCCATGATCCAGCGATCGCTCACCCCAGTTTCCAAAATCAGGCGCATGGTGGGAGCCGCCTTGGCGGACACGGCAGGCACGGGTTCCACTTCCAGATAGGCCAACTCCAAGCCCGACAACCAGGCCGCAATGGGAAACGCCCGCGAGGAAAACACAATCAGGCCAGGAATTTTCGTCTCCGGGGCAATCCCCACCGACTCCAAGGAAAACCCTTCGCCAAAGTCAATTTGCCATTCGCCCATGTCCTGAAACGCGCTGGCTTCCAGGGTGACAAATGCCCAGCGTTCGCCCACCAAGGCATCCGGCAGGGGTTGGGCAATGGGAATTTCAAACTGTACCGAGGGATTGTTTCCCGCTTGGTAGCCCGGTTGGTTGGGGTAAAAGTCCTCATGCCGTTGTTTCAGCCAACGGTGGATATTGAACGCCCGACGGCTGATGGCGGCGGGAATGCCCAAATCGGCGCAGGCTTTGGTAATCATGTTGGCCATTTGCCGACGGAAAAACCGGATGCGATCGGGCGGATTGGGAGCCTGCTTGATCGCCTCCTCCAAGGCTTCCTTGAGCCAAATGGAGTTGACTTGGGTGTTGGAGCAAAACTGGGAATACCGAAAGGTCTCACCCTCTACGCTACGGCTGTCTAAGGCACTTTCGCACACCAACACCTCCCACACCTTTTTCTTTTGTTCATCCAAAATTGGGCGGGAGTAAAAATCAATTTCCCAAATCGTAGTCATAGAGATCTATCTATAGGTCGGCAAATCAGGCTGACAGGGTATCCGGTTGCGATCGCTGAATCAGGCCGTTAGCGGGGTCAAAAGTCAGGGAACTTTAACAAATGTTCCCTCAGGGTAGACAGGGTAAATCGCTGGGAAGAAATGGTTGAAATCCTTGCCTATTCAATCATGCAGATGAAATTCTACCGAATGCTGCGGTGGGGATCGCCATCCATGTACCCGCGATCGCACCGTTAAGGGGAGTCAATTCAACCCATTATGGCGGCTTATTGAATCGATTAAGGAGTTTGCGATCGCGAAACAAAAGCCAGTCTTGGTAAAGCTTACAAGGTATCGCCCCCTTTTTTTAGATTTTCTTTATAACGATCCTCAGTGCCCTCTATAACTTCGGATCTTGGCGGTGTTGAGTTGATCCCAGTTCACCGTAGGATGATCAGCAATAGCAAAAATTAAGCAATTCTAAATTTT
>CAZJZR010000161.1:0-2010 GCA_964550475.1 uncultured bacterium | reverse complement strand
CTCAGTCGTGGTCAACCTCCAACCAATAGGTCTCTGCTTCTCCTCCCTGCCCATTGTTCGCGTCAGAGGTACGATTGGATGTCTCAGTCCTTACTGCAAAGCGTGTGGTTGATTCCCTGCTACGCCTTGCTGGGATGCCTATGTTCCACCCTGTGGTTCCCCAGTATTATTCGTAGAACCGGCCCACGGCCATCGGCTTATGTCAACATCATTTTCACGTTGTTTGCGTTTTTGCACGGGGTGTTGGCCTTCCCTGCTGCCTTGAGCCAACCCCCAATGCATATGTCCATCTCTTGGTTGCAAGTGGCCGGGTTGGACTTAACCATTCCCCTGGAAGTGTCTGCCTTGACGGTGGGTGCCACCATCGTGATCACGGTGATTAACCTGTTGGCGCAGGTATTTGCCGTTGGCTACATGGAAATGGACTGGGGCTGGGCACGGTTCTTTTCGCTCTTAGGCTTTTTTGAAGCGGGGATGTGCGCCCTTACCCTGTGCGACTCCCTGTTCTTCGCCTACATGATTCTGGAAATCCTTACCCTGGGTACCTACCTGCTGACAGGCTTGTGGTTCAACCAATCGCTGGTGGTGGCGGGGGCGCGGGATGCCTTCCTGACCAAACGGGTGGGCGATTTGTTGTTGCTGATGGGTGTGTTGGGGCTGTATCCCCTCGCCCATACCTGGGATTTTCCTAAATTGGCGGAGTGGGCAGCGACGGCTAAGGTTGACCCGACGGTGATTACCTTTGTCGGATTAGCGTTGATTGCCGGTCCCATCGCCAAGTGTGCCCAATTCCCCTTGCACCTGTGGCTGGATGAAGCCATGGAAGGCCCTTTACCCGCTTCGATTTTGCGGAATTCCGTGGTGCTGTCCACCGGGGCATGGATTCTGATTAAGCTGCAACCATTGCTGGCTCTGTCGCCGACGGTGATGACGGTGACCACCCTGATCGGTGTGGTGACGGCTGTGGGCGGTGCCGTGGTGGCGATCGGGCAAATCGACATTAAGCGATCGATTTCCTACATCGTCAGCAGCTACATGGGGCTGATTTTTATTGCCGTGGGGACGCAGCAAATTCAAGCGGCCTATATGTTAATGGTGGTGCACGCGATCGCTGTCACCCTGTTAATGATGTGCATCGGCAACGTGATTTGGAACTGCATCACCCAAGATCTGCGCCAGTACGGTGGTCTGTGGAAACGCCGCCCTATGTCTGGCCTCAGCTTCATTGTCGGTGGGTTGGCGTTAATTTCTTTACCCCCCTTGGGTGGCTTCTGGGCGATTCTGAACCTGATTGATGGCGTATGGTACAGCCAACCCTGGCTAGCCGTGCTGGTGGTGGTGGCCAACTTCCTCACCGCCTTTAGCCTCACCCGCACCTTCTGCATGATTTGGGGCGGTGAACCTAAACCGATGACCGCCCGTGCGCCAGAGGTCTTCTGGCCGATGATGCTGCCCACCATGATCACCATGGGTTTCGCGCTGCATACCCCCCACATTCTGCAAACCCTGTCCTTCCTGCCCAATTGGGCTAGCTTGAACCTCTACCAAGTCGTGGTCTTGCTGGGGTCTGGCGTGTTGGGTTGCGTGATTTCTGGCTTCATCTACCTCAACCCGATTGTGCCCAAGCCGATCGCGGTACCCCAACCGATTCAAGCTGCTGTGAACTACTTCACCTGGGTGCCCACCAGTGCCCCAGGCCGCAAAGACCCGGTTATCTTCACCTCTCCCGTCAGCCTCACCCCCAGTTTGTACCGCAATGGTGTGGTGTCGGTGGTGCGGGTGGTGGCTCAGTTCATCTCCTGGCTGGATCGCAACTTGGTGGATGGCATCGCCAATCTGTTTGGCTCCCTCACCCTGTTCAGCGGTCAAAACCTGAAGTACAGCACTGGTGGGCAAACCCAGTTCTATGTCCTCACCATTTTGTTGGGTACAGCGGTGTTGGGGATGTGGCTCTGTTGGCCTGTCCTGTCTGACTTCTTCTTGGTGTAGTCCTTTTTCAAAGTCCCCCTT
>CAZJZR010000160.1:0-7477 GCA_964550475.1 uncultured bacterium | reverse complement strand
GGCGTGGCATCGTAGCTGCCGGGGAGTTGCACATTGGTGGGGTTGTCGGCAATGTTCATCAACGTGCCGTGTACCAGTTGGGTGTTGACCGTGTACTGGGTGCTGCTGTCAATCCGTCCGGCTCCCAGGTCAAAGTCGTTAATCATCAGAGCCACCATCCGCCCGCGCACCCGGATCAGTTCCGAGGCTTCCCGATAGCGCAGACGAATCAGCCGCGCCGGATCACCTGCATCCGGACTCTCCAACTCCCCAGAGGAAATGTGGATCACCTCCACCTGCATCCGCTCAAACACCAGTTCACACTGGAACGATTTACCTTCCCCCTTGCGACCATGGATGCCCAAAATCAACGGCACCCGCACCCCCGGCAAGTCGAGAAAGTTCTTGGTCAGGTGGATGGCAACTTTATCGAGAAATTGAGGCGAGATGTAATAGCTCATAACAGCCCTAAAGCGAACGAGCTGCAACGGTCATGTGCTAGCCAGAACCGTCAATGCAGCCATTTCTAGTCTCTCAGATGATGGGGATCACCTGACCATAACTGGACAGGGATTTGTCTCAAGGTGCCGTCAGGGCTTAACCACCACAGGCGTTCCCGTTTGCACATCGTTGTACAGTGCCAACAAATCAGGATTACTCATGCGTAAACAGCCATGGGATACAGCCTGTCCCAAAACAGCCGTTTTATCCGTGCCATGGAAGCCGATGTGATTTTTACCATCAGACCAGAAGCCAATCCAGCCCGCCCCCAGCGGATTATCGGGGCCAGGGGGAACCACATTACCGGTCATCGGATGTCGCCAGTTGGGGTTGAGGATGCGATCCCTCACTTCAAACGTGCCTGTGGGAGTTTCCCAGCCCGATCGCCCCACGGCTACTGGATAGCTAGCGGTTAAGCGATGACCGCGATAAAGATACACGCGGCGATCGCTCAAATCGACTAACAACAACGTCGATGGCGATGGCGATCCCGCGTCTTGATGTTGGACTGGCGTGGGTTTGAGGGGATGGCCAGTGGTGAGGGGGGAGGGTCGTGCAGCCGGATCGATCCCATCCCGTTGGTCGCGAGTCGTCATGGATGAGGTGACCTGCCATTGCGCCAGCAAAATTACTGCTGCTGCACCAAAGCAGATAAACATGAACGTATTGGCCAAATATTTATCCCGCATGACCTTATTTTTTCGGGAACCGCAGTAACCGCTGTTGAATCAATTTCAACCAAGTCAATTTCAACCAACTATTGTCCATCATCCAAAGCAATTTGGATGGATTACAGCAATTTTCAGAACAGTTCAATCCACCCACAGCACTTTTCATATTTATGAGGCACATCAGCTTAGGCGGATTGTCGGTTCCTGATAAACATGAGCAGTGCCAGCGGCTGAAATGGTGAAACGGAGTGACAGCATGGTAGAGCGGATTATTTTAGCGGTGATGTTAACCTTAACCCTCTGGTTATTTACCTCCAGCCGCCTGACATCCTCAATGGAAGTGCCTCCCCCAAACGGTGACCCCAAAGCAGGTGGTCAGCAAAATTTAGCCAATCGGCCACAGCAAATTGCCTGTTCCACTCCATCTTATCCGCCCCACACCCTTGCAGGAACCGTAAGCAACTTGTAGGGTTAAAGAAACGTAAGCATTCAGATAGCCGAATCTAGGACGCGGAAATTTCCCCCCTACACACCAAACAACGGATGGAATTGTAGGGCTTGGGTTTCCCAAACCGTTATAGATGGAGCCTAACCGTTCACTCCCCGTCAGGGGAGGAACAAGCGGGCACAGCCCGCAACACTTTTTCCCTGGGGGGATGTGAATGGTTACGATGGAGCAGTAGAGAGAGATGGCGCAATAGAGCGTTGATCAAGTTGAATGGTTACAAAGCAGCCAAAGACAGACGATTCAGGGACGGCTAACGGTACTGACACCTGATTAATACCTGTTTAGCCACGCATCAACGCATATCGCTGTTTACCAGCAACTGCAAGGAACTGCCATCTGCTGACCAAGGGGATGAAGCCCCTTGTTTGTCTATCGCTAAGCTGAAAAGAACTATATCTATCGCCGCGATCGCCCCAGTAGACAAGTCAATTCGCTGCATTCAGTTCACGTTTTTCGAGCAGATGTGAGTCATAATGCAAGAATTTGGGGCAAATTAAGTCAAACATGAGCAGTTCCGAATCGTAACCGTTCACTCCCCGTCAGGGGAGGAACAAGCGGGCACAGCCCGCAACACTGTTCCCATGGGGGGATGTGAACGGTTACTCCAAATCAATTGCATTAATGTTGAATTGCATTCATGTTATTGATCGATATAGGTCTGACAAGTGCTGTAAAGATAAATTGACGCATTGAATTTCTGCAAAGAGGGGCTTGTATGTCCGAGAACGGCAAAAAATACCGTTTGGTCACCCGGAGCGATTTTGACGGCTTGGTCTGCGCGGTGTTGTTAAAAGAGTTGGATATGATCGACGAGATCAAATTTGTCCATCCCAAAGATATGCAGGATGGCAAGATTGAAATTACCAGCAATGACATTACCACCAACCTGCCCTATGTGCCCGGTGTCCACCTGGCATTTGACCATCACTTCAGTGAGATTATTCGGAATCAGGCCAGCGAAGCCTCCAACTACATCATTGAACCGAATTCGCCCTCGGCAGCACGAGTTGTTTACAACTACTTTGGCGGCAAAAAACACTTTCCCAACATTTCCCAGGCGATGATGGAGGCGGTTGACAAGGCCGACTCTGCCCAATTTGGCATAGAGGAAGTCCTGCATCCCCAAGGCTGGGTATTGCTCAACTTCTTGATGGATGCCCGCACCGGCTTAGGACGGTTCAAAACCTTTACGGTATCCAACTATCAATTGATGATGCAGTTGATTGACTACTGCAAAACCCACAGCGTCGAAGACATTTTGGAATTGCCCGATGTCAAAGAACGGGTGGAGTTGTACTTTGAACAAGAGGAAAAGTTCAAAGACCAAATCAAACGATGCGCCCAAGTCCACAACAACTTTATCGTGCTGGATTTGCGCCAAGAAGAGGTGATTTACGCTGGCAATCGTTTCGTCGTCTATGCCCTGTTCCCTAACTGCAACATTTCCGCCCATGTGATGTGGGGCTTGAATCAGATGAACACGGTGTTTGCCGTTGGTAAATCCATTTTCAATACCACGTCTAAAACCAACATTGGTGAACTGATGCTGAAATATGGCGGTGGTGGCCATGCCAACGCAGGCACCTGCCAAGTGGAAAATGACGATGCCGATCGCGTCCTCACAGAACTGATTCAACAAATCAACGCTGATGGCTAATCACGCCACATCCACAACCACATCTGCATAAAACTGCATAAAAATTGCCCCTCGATGCGGTATCACATCGAGGGGCTTAATATTTAGGAATCTGAATCAACGACCTTAAAAAAATTAGGAATGGGTAATGGGTAACTGGTAATGGGTAATTGAAAAATCAACCTATTACCTATTACCCATCACCTATTACCCATCACCTATCACCTATCACCTATTACCCATCACCTAACCAAATCTAGACCGACGCTTGCATCAACTCTTGTTCTAACTGCAACAGATGCTGAATTCGGGCTTCGGTGGAGGGGTGGGTGGAAAACAAGGTGACTAACCCTTTCCCAGACAAAGAATTCATAATCAACAACGGCTCAAAGGCGGGGTTGGTATCCATCGGCATTTGACGAGCACTGGCTTCTAAGCGTTGCAGGGCACGGGCGAGGGCGCGAGGATTGCCCGTTAAGCGAGCGGCTCCGGCATCGGCGGCAAATTCACGGGTGCGGGAGATGCTCAGTTGGATCACCGTTGCGGCCACTGGAGCCACCATTGTGGTCAACAACAGAGCTAGCGGATTGCCGCCTTCGTTATCCCGCGATCCGCCACCAAACCACAGGCTAAAGCTGATCATCTGCGCTAGGAAGGAAATCGCTCCGGCGATGGTGGCAGCCACGGCTTGGGTGAGGGTGTCCCGGTTGTACACATGGCTGAGTTCATGGGCAATCACCGCTTCCAACTCATCCTCTGGCAACAGGTTGACAATCCCTTGGGTCACGGCGACGGCAGCGTGTTCTGGATCGCGTCCGGTGGCAAAGGCGTTGGCTCCGGGACTGGGGACAAGATAGACCGCAGGCATGGGTAAGCCAGCGCGATCGCTCAACCGTTGCACCATGCGATGTAAACCGGGAGCTTCCGCAGCGGTGACAGGTTGGGCACCATAGGCAGCCAAGGCGATGCGATCGGAGTAGTACCATGCGCCCAAGTTACTCACAGCGGCCATTAGCAACCCCAAAATGGCACCGCTGGAACCGCCCAGCATCCAGCCAATCCCAACCAACAAACCGGACAACAAACCTAACAAGGCAACAGTTTTCACTTGGTTCATAAACGAGTGCTCCTTGCAGTTGGTTGCCCGGTCTAGCCAAATGGCCTCCAAGTTAGCAGCCGGGGCACACACAACTGTCTTTTCATATTTCTTTCATTATGTCGGCTAATTACCGATCTGGCAGGGGAGGAGACCTCGATTCAGAAGTACGGTTTTACCTACCTGAAGCGTTGATGGGTGGAGGTTGCTGACTGCGATGCTGCATTAAGATCTGCAATGCCGTGTCTACAGACACCTGCGGAAACTCGTAGTAAAAGCGGCTGACACTGTAAAACGGTTCTGGAGTCGCTAAAACGATCGCCCGATCTGCCCATTGGTTCAACAAACTGACCATCTTTTCGGGAGCCACCGGAACCGCGATCCACACCTGTGCCACGCCCTTTTGCCGTAAGGATTGCACCGCTACGGCCATGGTCATCCCTGTGGCGATGCCGTCATCTACCAACAGGGCGATCGCATCGTGGGGATCAACCTGTGGCCGACCGGGAGCCAGATCCACCTCTAGGGATTTGGCTTTGGCGAGGGCGCGTTGCACCATCTGTTCTCGGCTGTAGGGATCGATGCTGCTGCTGTTATCGTACCAAATGACTTGCCCATCGGTGGTCACCGCTCCCAAAGCCAGTTCTGGATTGCTGAGTTCAGTAATCTTCTTAGCGACGATGAGATCTAATGGACAGTTGAGGCGGGTGGCGATGGGGGCAGCGATGGGTAAGCCGCCACGGGGTAAGGCATAGACAATGCAGCGGGGCAGGGTTTGACCGGAACTGACACTCTGCAATTGCCGATACACCGCCTCTGCCAGTTGTTGTCCCGCTACCGTTCGATTGGCGAACAAAACCCCTAGGTCATCAGCACGATAGTCGGATGTGCGCGATGATTGCATGACTCCCTCCAGCCTGCGGCAACGGGTTCCGATCCCCAACCGCGATCGCCCTCAACGGGATGATGAGTCTAGAACTGAAGCCTCAGTCCATTGGTTCTACGCTGTCTGTACCTGATAAAAATGAACAGCAGGATACAGATCGGAATTTACGGATGGGGGATCTACTTCTATTGTGCGATCCCCCATCCAGTCGCAGCACAAATCAACATGGATTGTGATGATTGCCAATCAATTGCCCGGTCGAACCACCGCATTGCGGAGCAGCACCACCCGCCGACCATCAACTAAGGTGGTCCAGAAGCCGCGATCGCTCAATGTCCGCAATGCGGATGTGGCGACGGTGGGATCGCTGGTGAAGGTGACCAACAGGTAGGGGCGTTGACCGTAGGAGGCCAGTCCCACATCCCGCCCGACAATTTGGACAATCTGCTTTGCCAACTCTGGCCGATTCAGATAGTCCACTAACACTGCAAACCCTGCCCCCAACAGTTTGGGGTTGTAGCCAACATTGGGTTCAGTGGGGGAGGTGGGGGGAGAAACGGGGGGACGAGCGACAAAGGCGGGTAAGCCGACGGACTCGTTGACGTAACGTGCCCAAGAGCTGGCCGCTTCCAGATTGGTAAAGCCGCCAATCCGGGTGACCACATCCTGCAAGTAGGAACAAATGGTGGCATCCACGTTGCCAGGAAGGGTGCGCCGCAATTTTTGCTGACTTTCGGCGGTTTTGGTAACCACTAATAGCAAATACTCATTAGCCGCTGGCGGTTTGCAGGTAGCTGGTTGCTGGCTCAGGCCGGGTGGGGCGATCGCGGTAAGGGTCGGTAATCCCACGGCTAGACCTAATAGGAGCGATCGCCCCCATCGACTCAATTGCCTGCGATAGTCTGCCCAATCAGATTTGGCACAATTCATGCTCATTCGCTTACTTCACTTAATACATGCACTGAACCGCACCCACGGCTTCGCTCACTTGCCTTCGACTCCGCTCAGGTAACTCTTGGCTTCGTTCAGTTGCCTTCGGCTTCGCTCAGGCAACGGTTGGTGTTGCTCAGGCAACTTGTTCCTTGAACATAGCTACCCCGCTCCTTGAGCGTAGCCGACCCGCTGCTTGAGCGTAGCCGAAAGCAGCAACCGAGCCAACAATCAACCGTCCAGAGCGGTTCTAAGACACCAAAGCACCGGAAGCCAACGGGTCAGGAATGCTGGCCGAAGGAGCTTCAAATTCTCCCGTCAGGACAAATTCTAACCGCAACTTCAGCCAAGTGATGAACTGAGGATTGGTGGAAATAATCGCCGCTGCGGGTTGGGGGCACTTCGCCTTCACCGCAGCCAGTTCTGGCGCATTCAAAAACGCAGGTTGGCGCACCAACCAAAAATCAATTGCTTTTTCCTGTTCCTGATAATTGCGAACCCGTTCCCGCAACACTTCGTCCAAGGGTTCTTCTTCAATCAAAAATTTTTCGCTTGCTAAAACGTAATGGTAAGTGGTCATGGGAGTGATGAGTGGATAGTGATGAGTGGTGAGTAAAGTGGATGGTGAATAGTGGATGGTGGATGGTGAGGGATGAAGGTGCGTAGGTGGGTGGGTGGAAATGAGAAATGAATTCAGCAACATAATCACTCACCACTCATCACTTGCCACTCATCACTATTCACCATCCACCATCCACTACCCACCATTAATTGCTTGTTTCATTTCTCGCACGGCGCGTTCCATGCCAACGAGGACGGCGCGGCTGATGATGGTGTGGCCGATGTTGAGTTCTTCCATGCCTTGGATGGCGGCGACTGGGTAAACATTCCAGTAGGTGAGGCCGTGGCCTGCATTCACCCGTAAGCCGTTGGCGATCGCCCGCATACAGCCTTCGGTGAGGGTGGCCAGTTCCATCTCGCGGCTGGTTTCGTCGTGGGCTTCGGCATAGCGTCCGGTGTGGAGTTCGATAAACTTGGCTCCCACCGTGGCGGATGCGTCAATTTGAGCGGGTTCGGCATCAATAAACAAACTCACCGGAATTCCAGCAGATTGCAGGCTGGTGACGACATCGCGCATCCGGGCGAGTTGACCAACGATATCCAAACCGCCTTCTGTGGTCACCTCTTCGCGCCGTTCGGGCACAAGAGTCACATAGTCGGGTTTGATGTCGAGGGCGATCGCGACCATTTCATCGGTTGCCGCCATCTC